>JAEUHE010000117.1 GCA_016793885.1 Verrucomicrobiales bacterium | reverse complement strand
CCTCAAAGCCCAGGGTTGCGAGGAACGAGCTACCCTGGGAAAAGCCCATAGAATTCACAACCCCATGGTGGGTTGCGGTCCCTTTGGGCGTTTGGCCGATCCAGTCGCAACCCACGATGGGGTTGTCAGAAAACAACAACTAACCCAGGGTAGGCGCTCCTGCGTCGCGCCAACCCTGGGCTTTGAGGCGGAATCCCTTTGGGATTCTAACATTTGGTCGAGGAACTTGTGGGTAATGCTTAATGCCCTCTGCCGCTTTGGTCCCCCCAGCGGAGCTGGGATCCCCCTCCCATCTCGCCCACTTCGAATCACACCCGCGCTTTGCCTTCCCTTCGAGACTAATTTTTTTGAACCCCGGGGATGTCCAATGGGAACGCTTCATTGGGCAACTTGTCCCTCTGGAGGATCGCTTCCGCTTTCCGAATCGCTCCCGGATGCGCCCCGGCGATGTCCTGGGTTTCGCGGGGGTCCTGAGCTAGGTCGTAGACCTCCCACGGTCCCGGGGATTTGGTTTTCAGTCCTTTGCGAACGACTTTTAAATCGCCAAGCCTGACTGCCACCTGTCCTCCGTATTCGGGGAATACCCAGAGCATCGGGTTCCGTCGGGTGGGCGGACGTTTCCCGGTCAGGACTGGCAGCAGGTTGATGCCATCGAGCCCAGCGGGGGGCTTGAGCTTGGCGGCCGCGCAGAGGGTCGGAAAGTGATCGGCAAAGTAACTCGGGAAGCTCTGAACCGAACCCGGCGTGATGCGACCGGGCCAGCGGACGATGAGGGGAACCCGGATGCCTCCCTCGTGAACACTGCCCTTGAATCCCCGCAGTCCGGCGGTGCTGTTGAAGAACTTGGCGTCCACGCCGCCGGTGCCGAAGGTTGTATCTCCTGCGGCTGGGTGAGTGGTTCCATTGTCGCTGGTAAACACCACCAGCGTGTTCTGGGTCAGGCCGCAGTCCTCGAGAGCCTGAAGAACTCGGCCCACGTGATGGTCCAGCGTGCTGATCATGGCGGCGTAGCCCGCGTGGGGGCGGGGATGAGGGAGGTATCCGCATTGGCCCAGGTAGGGGCGATCATCCCAGTCCGCGGGATACGCCTCGACAGCCGCTTGCGGGGGGTGCATCGCGACATGAGGTTCGATGAAAGGCAGGTAGAGAAAGAAGGGTTGGGCGCGGTGATCCTGAATGAACCGCACGGCCTCGTCGGTCATCCGCGTGGGGGCGTAGTGTTCGCCGATCCAATCGGACATCGCCACCGGGCCGGTGGCTGGTTTGGCATGTCCGGGAATGGGACGGTCATTCAGAGGCACGAGCGTCTCGTTCCGCCAGAGATAGGGCGGGTAGGAGCTGTGGGCCACAGCCTGGCAGTTATAGCCGAAGAACAAGTCAAACCCTTGTCTGTGTGGAGCACCGCTGCTTGAGACGGGTCCCAGTCCCCATTTCCCCATCGCCCCGGTTGCATAGCCGGCTTGTTGGAAGACCTCGGCCAGGGTGAGGGCGTCGTCCGAGATCGGGTGCTGCCCCACTCCCGCGAGGTCGCCGGGTGCGGGTTTGGTCTGCAGATTGCCTCGAATCTGGGCGTGTCCGGTGTGCTTGCCGGTGAGCAGTACACATCGGGAGGGGGCGCAGACGGGGGCTCCGGAATAGTGGTGGGTGAAGCGGACCCCTTGACGCGCGAGCCGGTCCAGGTGAGGGGTGCGAATCTTCTGCTGGCCGTAGCTTCCCAGTTCCCCATAGCCCAGGTCATCCGCGAGTATGAACACGATATTGGGTCGGGTGGGGGACGCTGGGGAGGCGGCATCGAGAGGGATCCCCGCGATGCCGAAGGCCAGGAGGGCGCAGCCTAGAGTTAATGTGAGGCGCATGGGTGGAGTCTGGCGGGCGAGGCCTCCCGACTCCATAAGAAACCTGTGATCCAGACTGGATCCTGGAGGGATTTGTGGTAGTGTTTCCTGCTCCAAACCGTCGCGAAAACCGACTACCGGTTGAGTTTAGTTGTGTTGGCGCGTGGGCTTGGTGAATTGAGATTATGAATCCAGAAGAGCGTAACCGGCTGCAGCGGATCGGCCGTCAGTTTCAGATTGAGGGTGAGTTCCATGAAGCCCATCGGATCAAGGTGGGGCACATCAATGAAACCTTCGCGGTGACTTATTTTCATGAGGGGCGCACGGTTCGATACGTGCATCAGACCCTGAACACGGAGGTGTTCAAGGAGCCGGTACCGTTGATGAACAATGTGCTTCGCGTGACCGAGCATATCCGGGAGCGGCTGCTGGAGGAGGGGACCACGGATGTGGATCGGCGCGCACTCCGAGTCATCCGCGCGCGGGATGGTCGGCCCTACTTCCTCGATCACGAGGGGCATTTTTGGCGCACCTTTCTGTTCGTGGAGCGCGTCCGCACTTTTGAGGCGGCGGAGACTCCGACTCAGGCGTTCCAGGCGGCTCAAGCCTTTGGTCATTTCCAGAGTTTGCTCAGCGATTTGTCGTGCGATGACCTCGCGGTCACCATTCCGGACTTTCATCATACCCGGAAGCGATTTCAGAAACTTCAGCAAGCCATTGCGAAGGATGAATGCGATCGGGCCGCGGAGGCCACCAAGGAGATTGCGTTTGCCATGAAGCAAGACGCCATGGTGGATGTCTTGCTGAATGCGCATGCCCGGGGTGAGATCCCCGAACGGATTACCCACAACGACACGAAGTTCAACAACGTGATGCTCGACCAGGAGTCGGGTGAGGCGATGTGCGTGGTGGATTTGGATACCGTCATGCCCGGATTGGTGCTCTATGACTTCGGTGATATGGTTCGCACCACCACCAGCCGGACAGCCGAGGACGAGACCTATCTGGATCGGGTGGAGTTGGAGATGCCGTTCTTCGAGCAGTTGGCCCGTGGTTACGTGGAGTCGACGCGTTCCTTCCTGACCCCGCAGGAGAAATCTTATCTCGTGGTTTCGGGAGCCTTGATCACGTTTACCATCGGAATTCGCTTCCTGACCGATTTTCTGGAAGGGGATCATTACTTCCGAGTGCATCGTCCGGATCACAACCTGGTGCGGTGTCGGAAACAGTTTAAGCTGGTGGAATCGATTCAGCAGAAGTCTGAGGAGATGCAGGCTTTCGTGGACCGGCTCTAACGAGGCGGAGCCTCGTTAGGATTTTAAATCCGGCTGCCGGCCGGGTCGTCATCCGTGCGTGAGGGTGTTTCGCGGGTAACCCATTCCTGTCTCTAGACTGATCCGTTCGTCAGCTCGTTCGCTGGCGGGTGGCACGCCTTTCAGGGTGCTGGTTCATAGGGGGCTGACAAACCGGGGTGCCGCTACGCTCCACGCCCCGGCTAATCTCCTTGAACCCTGCGGGTTCTCGACCGCGGCGTTTGCTGCAAGGTTAAAGAAAGCCAATTTTTGAGGCTGGATAAATCTTAGCATTGGCCGATTCTGTTGCTAGACATACATTGTGTCCGGATGACGTCCCGACAAAATGGAGTGCGTATGAAAAGTGCTGAACAAACCGCATCGGCTGGGGCAGGGGAACCGCGTTCTCTCGGGGCTCTGCCGCCCGCGAAACCCTTGGATCCCGCCGTGCGCCAGAGGATTGCGGATTTGCGATCGGATCGGCATAACGTTCGGAGCGTGTTCGACTTAGGATCGACCTACCTGTTCATCGCTTTGGCCTTTTGGCTGGTGAAGGACGGGGCTCACCCGGCGGTCTATCCGTTGGCGTTCCTGATGATCGGAATGATGCAATACCGTCTGGTGATGTCCTCCCATGAGGCCGTCCACAAGACGTTGCTGACCCCGGTGTGGCTCAACGAAACTTTTGGCAGCGTGAATGCCGCCCTGGTGGGCATCTCCTTCTTCAACTACCGTCGGACTCACTTGGAGCACCACAAGTCCCCCCAATACATCCGGGACGACACGGATGCCTACATCTACAAGCCGCTCTTGGAGATCAAACCGGGGCTTCCCCGCCTTGGTTTGCTGTTGTTCGGTGTGTGGGTGGACATCTGGGTGAAGATGAAGCGCAAGATTGTAGGGGTGCGTCCCAATGAGCGGAAGACTGCGGCCGAGACGGCCACGGACTCTCAGATGTGGCTGATCGCTCTCTGCCAGATCGTGATGCTGGGTTTCTTTACGGTATTCACGGTTTGGTGGCACTATTTCATCTTTTGGTTTTTGCCCATCTTCGTGGTGGCGCTCACCATGGACCGGGTGCGGATCTTTGTGGAGCACGGGTATAATTTTCTCACCACCCCAGGGGAGACCAACGTCAACGAGGCGCTGCAATCCACGGTCGATATCCACACCGATCCCATCCAGGGTTACTTTTTCGCGCCCTTCGGGTTCGTCTACCATCAAGCGCATCACGCTCAACTGACGGTGCCCTATTACAATCTTCGTCGGCTCTCGGATCTGCTCATCGAAAACGACACCCGCTACAATGCTATTGTGAAAGGCTCGTATTTAGGCATTCTTGCCCGACTGATTTGGGCAAAGAAATGAGCCTGGCGAATTCTGGAAATTCTGGTGGGGACGGAGACTGCATTCTCTGTCGGGAAAAGCGATGGACCTTGGTGCTCCGCGCGGAGGACATGGAGTATGCGTGCAAGCCCGGTCCTTTCGATCTAGTGGCCTGCGCCAGTTGCGGCCATGTTTACAAGCACCCGATGCCTGCCCCCGAGGAAGTGGCTTCCCTTTACCCGCCGACTTACTACACGGTCAATAAGAAGTCTCCCCTCTATCTTGACGGGCCGATCTATGAGCAAAAGCTGGTGAAGGACGCCCGCAAGCTGAGACGGCAGACGCAAGGACTGGACATTCGATCGATCGTGGATATCGGAGGGGGAGACATTCAGCGTCTCATCAAAGTGAAGGAGGCTTTCGGTCAAGAGGTCGAGGCGATCGCCTTTGACCTCCAGTTCGAGGAGGAGTGGATTCGGAAGGCAGCCTCCCATGGGGTCAAGGTGGTGGTGGGGAACGTGGAGACGGACATCGAGGCGCTAACGGACAACGGTCATGATCTGATCGTTATGCGCCAGCTCTTGGAGCATCTGAGGCATCCCGAGATCGCGGTCCGCAACGTCTTCCGCAAGCTGCGTCCCAACGGCATTGTCATCATCGATACACCGAATCGCGGCGGTTTGGACTACCATCTCTGGAAGGACCATTACTGGGGTGGGTATCATCTCCCGCGCCATTTTCATCTCTTCACCATGCCTTCCCTGACGCGTCTGATGAAGGATGCGGGATTTCACATTTATGAACAGGGCTATCTTCCTTCGCTGGGCTTTTGGGTGATGAGCCTGCGGAACAAGCTTGGCCTGAACAGTGTTGAGCGGAAGAATTCCTTCTGGGAGTTTCTGTATTTTAAGAACATTCCCCTCTCGGTGGCCTTTATTCTGTTTGACTGGGTCCGCATCAAGCTGGGCTTCCAGAGCTCGAACCAGTTTATCATTGGGCAAAAGAAATGAGCCTCGGTTTGGTCGTTGTCCTCTCCGAACTCCCTCTCTAACATCCGCTGGAGAGTGAGCTTGCTGCCAAAAGTCAGTTTTTTGATTCCGACGTTGAACGCCGCCGGAATCTTGGAGACGTGCCTGCAGTCCATTCGGAAGCAGGACTATCCCGCGGACCGCATGGAGATCATCGTCGCGGATGGTGGCTCTTCGGATGGAACGCGTGCCCTGGCTGCTCGCTATGGGGCTAACATTCTGGACAATCCCCGCCGGGGCTATGATTCGGGGAAGTGTGTGGCTTTGGCGGGTGCGTCGGGCGAGTTTGTGGTTTTTGTCGACGCCGACAACGAGATTACCCATACGGACTTTATCACCCGGGCCGTGGCGGCCATGCAGCGCTATCCTGACGCTCTGGGATTGGAGAGTTACTACCTGCCTTCTCCTCGGATGAGCTCCATTTGCGTGTATCTGTCCCAGGTGCTCCACATCAGCGACCCGGTTGCGTGGATGATGAGCGTCAATCCGCGCTTGGTGGCTGCGGTCGATGGCGTGGAGCGCTGGACTTTTCCGGACGGGCGCCTGGCATTTCCGATGGGGGCCAACGGCTTCATCTTCCGTCGAGCGGATCTGGCCCACCTGACAGCCGACGACCTGTTTGAGGACTGCACGGTGGTGATTGAGTTGGCCAGGCGTGGGCGAACGGAGTGGCTCCGGCTTCCGGGGCGCGGCGTGCATCACTATGTGGTGGGCGGATGGTGGGATTTTGTGCGCAAACGCCGTCGTCAAACCTTTCACTTTCTGGCGCAGCGACATCAGAAGAAGGTGTCGTGGACCCAGTTTCAACCCACCGTTCCTGGCTGGCTGGCCTGTCTCTATTGTGGCACGCTCATCGGCCCCCTTTATCACACCCTGCGCGGGCTCGTGCGCACTGGCAATCCCGCCTGGCTCTGGCATTCGGTGGTCAGCTTCTCCTCGGTCCTGGGAATTTCCTGGGGAGTGCTGACGTACTGGTTCCGCGGACGCGACCAGAGTGCGGAGGCGGCGCTCCAGCCCAAGCAACAGCTGAAGTAGAGCAAGGCATCATGGCGAAACGGATCTATTTCATGGCGAATGCCGTCTGGGGCGACCTGGTGGGCGGGGGGGACATTCACTTTTTTGAGTTGGCCAGGGGGGCGGTTGCGGCGGGCTACGAGGTCTTTTTTTTCGGCGGGCCGGCCTTGCAGAAGCATGTGGCTCAGGCGGGTTTGCCCGTGGAAGTCATTCTTACCGAACGGAGGCGTCGACCCCGGATCAACGAGGGGTCGATCGGTGGCCAGCTGCGGATGTTTTGTGACTACGTCGAGCGCTGTCTGCGCTCGGTGCTCCTGCTCGGACGTATTCGTCGGGAGGATGCGGTGTATTCCGTGACCGACTATTGGTGCGACAGTCTTCCGGCTTTGCTTTCGAGGGCACGCGTCAAAGCGTTTGTCTTCCACATGGAAGCTCCCACCTTCGCGCAGATCTGGGACAAGAGCCGGCCGGATGTGCAAGCCGGGCGGCTTGCCTCGCTCCACTACTGGATGAGTCAGAACCTGACGTTGCAGCTCTTCGCGTGGTGTCGCGCCAAGCACGTCTTTTATTTGCATCCAGACATGAAGCTGCGCCTGCTGGATCTGGGCTTTCATCCGGCGGAACTTTCGCCCATCAGCTATGGAGTCGACTCGGCGATGGCGGCCGGGGTGGCCGAGCAGGTAAAGAAGTATGATGTGTGCTGGATTGGACGGGTGCATCGGCAGAAGGGCATTGACGATCTGCTCTCGACCATGGCGTGGCTGGCAAAACGAATTCCCGGGTTTCGCGCGCTCCTGATGGGCAAGGTCGAGTCGCAACTGCGGCCGCGCATCGCGGAGTTGGGGCTGAGCGAGTTGGTGGAGTTTTCCGGGTTTGTGTCCGAATTGGACAAGCTGAAGTTGTTCAAGCAAAGCCGGCTGTTCTTGATGCCGAGTCGTCACGAAGGCTCGCCTCGGGTGGTGGGGGAGGCCCTGATCTGCGGGGTTCCGGTGTTGGCTTATGATTTGCCAACCTACCGTCCGGTTTTCCGTGAGTTTGCCCATTACGTGTCGGCCTTTGACCTGGAGAGCTTTCAGAGGGAGGCCGAGCGTCAGGTGCTGGCTTCCCGGGCGGGGAGCAGCTATCTGGATGCCTTGGATTTGGCCGACTTTCGGCGCAACAATTCCTGGGAAAACACGCGGCAGGTCTTTTTGGAGGGAATTCAGCGGACGGAGGGGAGGAATCCATGAGCGTCGGGGAGGGTTTTATCGTTCTGACACTGGCTTCAACCGGGGGAGGCCGATGAAGCGGTTCATGGGCGGATTGTTCAAAGGGTGGGGGGAGGGCGACGCCTTTCAGGGAAGGGTGTTGAGGCTGCTGCGGCAGCTGTTTCCTGAGCGCTCGTTCAAGCGCGGGGCGGATGCTGAAACCATTCTTTCGGGCGACGTCCAGTTTGGCCTGCAGAACCTGCGGGCGGCGGTGAAGCTCGGAGACGGCACCGATGAGGAGTTGGTGCATCTGATCAAGCTGCATTTCGAGCCCATGCTGCAGATCAAGGAAGAGAAGGGCAGACTGGTCTGGGATGAGGTGAGCTGCCGGCTGCGACCGCAGTTTTGTCCGGAGGAATTCAAGACCCAGGCTCCGCTAGCGCATGCGCAGGTCTGCCCGGGACTCATCATCGCAGTGGTGGTGGATAGCGACAAATCCTACCGGTATCTGATTGAGGAGGAGATGGCTCGTTGGGGCAAGGGTTGGGACGAAGTCTTCTGCACGGCACTGGAGAATCTCAATCAAGCCTGCCAGGGGAAAACGGAGATGCATTACGTTCCGGGACCGGATCGGATCATCGCGTTGCAGACCCACGACGGGTTTGACGCTGCCCGCATTTTGATTCCTGAGTTTCGCGGCTTTGTGGGGTCGAAGCTGGGCTCCCCGTTCTTGTTTGGTATTCCTAACCGCGACTTTCTGATCTGCTGGTCGCATGATAACAGTCAGAATTTTCTAACCCTCACGACCGAAAAAATTCGCCGCGATCACGCCGAGCAGCCTTATCCGCTATCCCCGGAAGTCTTCCAAGGATCGAAGGATGGCTTTCAGGTCTGGGCTCCGCGCTCAATCTAAACAGGAGGAAACCACGGATCGAACGGATAACACGGATCCGCAAAGATTTGGAGGAACTCGTGCTCAAGAATGTCCCCAAGCCTTCTTAATTCGTGTGATTCCTGAAATCCGTGGTTAATCCATTTCCGAGTTTAGTCAGATCTCGCTGAGCGGTCCGGTACTGGTGCCGAAGCTGGGGGCTTCGATGTCCAGGTGATGGAGCAGTCTCAGATAGAGATTGGAGAGGGGGACTGTTTTTTCTTGGACGTAAGCGATGTGGCCGCGATGTCTAAATCCGCCGCCCGCGAGGAGGATCGGAAGATTGCTGGAGGCGTGAGCGGAGGGGTTACCTAGGTTGCTGGCCCAGACCACGGTGGTGAGATCCAAGAGGGTCGAGGTGCCCTGGGGCACCGCTGCCAATTGATCGAGGAGGAGGCCGAGATTTCGAGTTTCCTCTTCTTCGAAGAGCGCCAGTTCGGAGACTTTTCTGGGTTCCTTGCCGTGATGGGAGGCGTCGTGGTGACCGAGATTGGATCCGGGCGCATCGCCGGGATCTCCCGGAGCCTCCACAATCACGCAGACGCGAGTCGAGTCGGTCTGGAAAGCCAGACAGGTCAAATCGTAGCGCATCCGCTGGAGGGAAGCCCACTTCGGGTTCTGGTAATCCTCCAGCTTGCGGTTCACCTGGGGCTTCGGAGTTTTGACCCAGGCCTGGCTTTGGTGGAGATTCTGTTCGGCTTCGCGAATCGATTGAGCGAGTGATTCGACGCGCTCACGATCGGATGCTCCCAGCGCGCGGGATAACGATCTGAGTTGATCGCGCACCTGATCCAGCACGCTGAGGCCATCCCGAAGGCGCGCGACCTCTCGCTCCACCCGATCGGGCGAGCCTTCGACAAATAGCTCTTTAAACGTCTGCTCGGGACGTGGCTCGATGGGGAGGGGATTGCCCGCCTGGTTGTAGATCATGGGGGCAATATGCACTTGCCCCATGCCCAGGCTGCTCAGGCGTGTCCGTTGGCCGATGGCTTCGGAGATGGTTTGATCGAGCGACTGGGTGTTGCGGATGTCGTCAGGCCTCTGAATTCGCTCGGCGGCGACGCCGGTAAACAGCCCCGCTTCGCAATGGTGGGCATTCGGATACCCGGGGTGTGAGAGTCCGGAGAACACTGTGAATCGTTGGCGGTGGCGATCGATGAGCTTGAGGTATCGCGAGGGCGTAAAGGAAGGGCCGGTATCCTGGGGAAAAAAATAGTCGGCGTGAGTGCCCAGAAGACGGCCGATGAGCAGGATCCGCTTCGGAGAAAGTACTTCGATGTTCCGTTGGCCGCGGGCGCCTGCAGGGAGCATGGCCTCGAGCAGGGGCAGACCTATGCTCACGGCCCCAGCCCGCAGAAAACGGCGTCGGGGGATCAGGCGTGAGTTGAGCAGGAGCATGGGGCTCTCCCTCAGCTGCGAGGGGTCACTTGGACTTGCTCGTGATCTTGCGCACCTTGGCGTGAACCCGCGCTACGCTTGCCATGTAATCATCCTTGGGTGCGTAGTGAACCGCCTTCTCGATATGCTCGCGGGAGAGCTTATCCTGTTTTAAGGCCTCGAAGTAGAGCCCCAGGTAGAGGTGGGCGTAGAAGAGGTTGCGATCCAGTACCAGGGGGCTTGGGTTACCAATGCGAGCCGCATCGAGCACCTGCTCGGGAGTGCCTTGTCCGGCGAGCAGAGCGTAGATCTGCGCCATGGGTACGCGGGTATCCTGGCTGACCGGGAGCAGCGCTTCCCGCGCCTTGTCGGCGCCATCGACCCGCGCGATGCAGAAAAAGTGCCAGGCGGAGTTTTCGACATCCTGGGGGTTTACCGTCTGGTGCATTTCGAATTGCCTGCGGCCTTCGGCGAATTGGTCCGTGTAGTAGAAGGCGATGCCCCGTTGCCAGTGGTAGGGGGTTTGGTTGGGAACAGCCGTCAGGTAATTGTTGAAGTCGCGCACGGCGTCAGCCGCATGGCCTTGACGGAAACGTTCGATGCCGCGCAGTTGAAGCACATCGGTGGCGGTAGGATCCAGTTCCAGCACTCGGTCAAAGTCTTGAATCGCTTTTTCCGAGTCCCCTTGAGAGCTATGGAGCCGGGCGCGAGCGAAATAGGGTCGTGGGTTGCGGGGCTCCAGTTTCATGGCCCGGTTGATGAGGTTCATCGCCTGGCTCACGTCCTTCTTCGCATACGCCGTTTGGGCCTCATCGAGGATGGAGGCGGCGGTAGGAACCGCTTTGGACGGCTTGGACTTCTCCGCCGCCTCGGCGCAGAACGCACCGAGAACCAGCCACAGGGCCAAGACGGAACCTTGGATCCACCCGTTCCCGAGTCGACGGACAAAGAGTTGCTTCATTGCGTGACTCTAATCGGCCTCCCGTCTGATCTCAAATGGAATGTCAGGGACTTCCGGAGGTGTTGGACAGGCTGCTAGAGCGCAAAAAATCGGGTCGTGGAGTTGTTCCCCGTGCATTCCAGGATCGCCACGGAGCGGGGGAGATTGAACCGCTGACGTCCGGCATAGCCCGGATTCAGGAACCAGCGGCCTTCAATCTCTTCGCAGAGCGGCTTGTGGGTGTGTCCGAAGATCACAAAACGCGGATCGACACGCTGCAGTTGATCTTTCAGCTCCCCTTCGATCGAGCGCACGTCCACGATATGACGAATGAGGAAGACGTTCCCATTCCAGCGAAGCACTTCGCTTTCGCGGACGTTCAGCACCCCATCCGTATTTCCGAGAACAGCAGTGACCGGAGCGATCTCCTCCAGCGCATTGATGATGGCGTGACTTCCGATGTCGCCGGCGTGCAGGATGCGTTCAACCCCTTCGAAGAGTTCGGGGATGCGCGGATCGAAATAGCCGTGGGTGTCCGAGATCAGCCCGATTTTCACGCCCGGGTCTCTTCTGCCTCGGGTCTCGGTTCCGCGGTAGGCTCCTCCGCATCGTCCACCTGCGCCTCGGCCAATGCTTTTTCGACCGCGGACTCCATCTGATCGGCCCCTTTCATGGCTCCTACGAACAGTCCCGTGAAGAGGCCTCCGCTGAGGAGGGTATTGCGCAGAAACTCCCAGGTGGGAGGGTGTCCGGCCGTGCCCTGGGTGAGGGCTCTCAGCCATCCGGCCCAATCGAGGGTGTATTCCGGATTGCGAAACGGATTGAAAAACCAGGAGGCCGTGTTCGTGAGCAGGTAGAAGAGCAGCGCGCCCACAATCCCGCCACCGAGCAGACGGGTCCAGCTGTGGGACGGACGGAACAGCCGACCTAGTCCAATAAGACCCAGGTAAACGACATAGTTCATCAGCTGATACCCCTGCGGGGCAATGCCATGCGCATTCCAGTAGTAGACGGCGAGGGCGATATCGGCCAACGCCATGGCAGACAGAGGTAACCACCAGGCCAAGCGGGCGGGGAAGTAGACCCCGGCACAGAACAAAAGCGCGTAAGCGGCGCTGAAGTTATTGGGCATGAGCCCCGGCCACCGCGTGAGTACGAACACCACCATCAGCAGGGCAGGTAGCCAGATGTTGGGCGTCGGTTTCACGGGAGCATGATAGCAAGAAGACATTCGGTGACAAGCTCTAGAGGGCACTTTTCGCGGAGGCAGCCTCTCGACGCAAAAACGAGGTGGACCTGAAGGCGATCCCCCTTGAAACTGAGGTTTGGTGACGTCCCTGTTCGATATTCTCCATGAAGACGACGGCTTGCTGGTGATCGATAAACCGGCGGATCTTGTCTGCCATCCCACGAAAGGGGACGTTTATTCCAGTTTGGTCAGCCGGGTTCGCTTGTATCTGGGGGAGTCTGCGGAGCAACACCTGATCAACCGGCTAGATCGGGAAACCAGCGGTGTGGTCTTGGTGGGCAAGCAGTTAGAAGTAGCGCGGGCCTGGCGGCAGGCGTGGGAAACGGGCGCGGTTCAGAAGATCTACTCCGCGTTGGTCCATGGACATCCGTTAACGAATGAAGGCGTGATCGACGCGCCCCTTGGTAAGGATCTCGCTAGTGCGGTCGCCATCAAGGATTGTGTGCGACCCGACGGGGCGCTCTCCACGACCGAGTATCGGGTTGAGGAGCGTTTTGAGCGGGAGGGACGGCCCTTTGCGCGTCTCACCGTGCAACCCAGGTCGGGTCGTAAGCATCAGATCCGCATTCATCTGGCGCACCTGGGATTTCCTATCGTGGGGGACAAGATCTATGGTCCGGATGAGCAGCTCTATCTGGCGTTCGTGGAGGGTCGGTTGACCGAAGATCAGCGACGCCAGCTGATTCTGCCCAACCACGCTCTGCACGCCCGTGAATTGCGCGCTTTCTGTCTGGGACGCGAATGGGCATTTACCGCCCCGGAACCGGAGATGTTCCGACGGTTTTGTGAAAGCTGACCCCTTTCTGGGGTTAGTTTCTGCTCGCCAGCCTGGGCCTTAGCGAGTTCAATGATGCTCAGAGAAACAGCCAACCATGCCTGACACAAGCGACCAATCACCTGGGTTCGACCGAGATCGCTGGGCTCAATTCAGCGCCACCTCCTGGACGAATCTGCAGATGGCCCGCCAGGGGAATCCTGCCCAAGCGGAAGCAGCGCTCGAGAAGCTCTGTCGCAGCTACTGGTATCCGTTGTACGCGCATGTGCGTCGGCGGGGTTTTGATGCGGACCAAGCCCAGGACCTGACCCAAGATTTTTTTCAGCGCATTCTGCGCGAGAACTACCTCGGCTCGGCGGATCGCACCAAAGGAAAGTTTCGGTCATTCCTCCTCGCGGCTCTGGATCACTTCCTGCTCGATCAGCGCAAGCGGGCGAACGCTCAAAAGCGTGGGGGAGGCCAGGTGATCATCTCCTTGGACGACGAGGATGCGGAAACACGATTCCAGAATGAACCGGCGATCGAGATGTCGCCCGAGAAACTGTTCACTCGGCAGTGGTTTTTGACGCTCTATGACCAGGTTCTCAAGGAGCTGCGTGAAGAGTTCGTCCGCTCCAAGAAGGTCGAGCAGTTTGACGTGCTCAAGGCGTTCCTCACCGATGATACGGGGTTCCGTGACTATGCTGAACCGGCTGCCAAGCTGGGGATGTCCACGAATGCGGTGGCGGTGGCAGTGCATCGCATGCGGGAAAAATGTCGCGAGCTGATGTATGTGGAGATCGCTAAAACCGTCGCCAGCCCGGACGAAATGGAGAGCGAGGTTCGACATCTGCTCACCACGCTTGAGCGATAGTGCCCCGCGGTGCCAGGTTCCTCCGCGTTCACCTCGATTGAGTTGCTGGTGGTGGCAGCAGTCGCCTGAGCTAGCGGTTGGCAAAGGACGGCCTACAAACAGAGATGAATCTCAAAACGGCAGTTGTGACCACGGATTTCTCGGATCCCACGGATGGAGCCAGATTGAGGAGCCGCACTGCGGGAACATTCGTCCCAAAAATCATCATTGACCACCGGCTCGGGGATCTAGTTCGCTATCCGTGTCATCCGAGAAATCCGTGGTTCATCAACTTGCTGATGACACGGTCCCTAGAGCCACATCTCGTCTGATTACCAATTATGAACTGTCAGGGCTGGACGCAGAAGGACGTTTACGTGGACTGCCCCTTGGATGTAGACCAGAAGCGCTAGAGAGCCTCGGACTCTACGTGGTTCCAGAGCCTAACATTGCAGTGTTCCTGGGGTTCGCCTTGGCAGCCACGCTCGCCGTTCGCTCTCCAAAGAGCAGATCTCTTAGTTCTGACAATGGACGTGAGAACAATCATCGAACCCCTCGGTTTGAATTTGGGCCGAGCTGAAGATTTCAAGATCCGAGTTGTTGCCCACGGAGCACACAGATCACACGGAGAACACCCCAAGGGGACGGGATGCATTTGTGTTTTCGGTTTGGCTTTTTATCCCAGAAACCGGAATGGTTCACGGGCCATTTATCCTCCTAAACCCTGGGCATTCATGGGCTCGAGCAGAGTCCCTCCCTACCTTGGTGACGTTGCCCTTTCAAGCCTCTCCCGGAATCAATCGCTCCCGCTTCCGCATCCACGCAGAAACCATTAGACCGAATATCTAGCAGCCTTTCGCGACGATTCCTAAGGGATAGCTCAGCACAGAAGGACTCCACAGCCGGACTCACGTGGGGTGGGGACAGGTCCGGCAGGCTGCTAGGCGACTTGAAGGGCGGACTCGAAGACGAACAGGTTCTTATCTTTGAACGCCGATGGAGTGTCGCGTAGGAGCCGCATTCGGACCGCGGGATAGGTTTCCGAAAACCATGGCTGGTCTAGCACCAAGTTCTCGCAAAGGGCCCAGGCAGGCGGAGGGAACCCGTTCTTCCTCGACAGGTAATCCGCCGTCGCCGCTAGGAACGCGTCACAAATATCTCCACCGGTGAATTCTGCCGCCAGATTTCTGGGCGGTGCAACGAGCAGGTCTCGAAGTGGACGCCCTTCGCGGCGAGCCTTCTCGAACACATGGAGGAAATCCTTGAGATGAAGACCGAACGCATCCCAACGGGCGGTCCACTCGGCCACCTCCTGCAGCGATGAGGGTCGATGGCCGGTTTCGCCACTCATTCCGGTAAACCCTCCTCCAAAATCCCACGAATGAACTCCTGAACCTTTGGCGAGCGCGCCTCTTGAGGATAGAATCGCTGCAGGTGCTCCTCGACCTGGTCCAGCGACCGAATGCCCATCTTGCGGATGAGAAACCGGATATCTCCCACGTCTCCCGCGTAACCGGGCAGGGCAGATCTAGCGGCCAGGCACTTCATGGCTAGCAGGTAGCTGGCGGAGGGGCGGGTGATTTTCAGTCGCTTTCGGGCGGCAGCCTCCAAGCCCTCAATTTCCAAGGGCGCATAGGTTCCATCGATGGAAACGAACTGGCTCACATCGCTGTTGAGCCACCCTTCATCCAAACCCAGCCGCTGAGCGACGATGCCCGACAAACGGAGGGCCGTGGTGCTCGGTTTCGCGAGAACATCCAAGTCCTTGGTGGCTTCCCGAGCGCTGTAGGCGAGCATCATGGCACCACCGCCATCAATGCACAGTTCCAGTGTTACGTCTTCCTGCTCTGCGAGTGTCCCCAGCAGATTCAGGGCTTCGATCAACCGATCCCGCGTTAGCCTTTCCAATGGCATGCCACGGCCACCATCGCGTTCGGCTCACGCCGCGTCAAACCTGGATGCCTGCTTTCCCTAGGCCGCCGCACATCGGCGGAGGGTGAAGAAGAACGTGGTGCCTTCGCCGGGAGTTGATTCGATCCAGATTTTTCCGCCGTGACGCTCCACCACGCGTTTGCAGATGGCGAGGCCGATGCCGGTGCCGGGATACTCCTCGCGGGTGTGCAGGCGCTGGAAGAGTTGGAAGAGGCGATCGAAGTATTTGGGTTCGATGCCAATGCCATGATCTTTGACAATGACCATCCAGAACTGGTCGGGATGCTCGAGGGCGGGAACGCAGTTGATCTCGATCTGGGGCGCGCGATTCCCGTGAAACTTGATGCCGTTGCTGAGTAGGTTTTGGAAGACGAGCGTGAGCTGCAACGGGTCGCCGAGAACACGGGGGAGCCGCTCGGTTTGGATGGAGGCCTTGTTTTCCTCGATGCGCAGGGCGAGGTTCTCGCGGGCGCGGGCCACCACCGTGTTGAGGTCGACCGCCACCAGCGCCTGGCCGTGGGTTCCTACGCGGCTGTAGGTGAGCAGATCGACGATGAGCTGATCCATCCGCTTGGCTCCATCGACGGCGAAGTGGATGAAGTCATCGGCGTTCTGATCCAGTTTTCCTTTGTAGCGCCGCTCGAGCAACTGGAGGTGGCCGGTGATCATTCGGAGCGGCTCCTGCAAATCATGAGACGCCGCATACGCGAACTCTTCGAGTTCCTTGTTGGAGCGTTGCAGCTCGTGAGTTCGCTCGCTGACCTTGCGTTCCAAGTCTTCGTTGAGCGATTTTAGCCGTGCTTCGGCGCGCTGACGTTCGGCCACGCGTTGCTCGAGGCTGACCGCCATCTCATCGAAGGCAGCGGCCAGTTGGTTGAGTTCCCCTCCGGAGTGAGGCATGCCGCTGCGGGCCGACAGATTTCCCCGGTGGAGTTCACGCGCCACCTTGAGCAGCGGATGGATGCCGCGCAGGATGAAGCCCTCGGCCCCGAACCAGGCCAAGAGTCCGGTCAGCAGAGTCACTCCGCCGAGCACACCCAGATTCATCGCCAGCGCTCGGCGAGTGCCCTCGAACGCTGCTTTTGAAGGAATTCCTACGGCCACCCGCAGCTCGGGATCCGCCTCATCGCCGATCAGCGCGTTGATGCAGTACAGCCTCGGCACTCCGTCCGAGTCCTTCTGTTCAAACGTGGTTTCCCCGGCGCGGAACCGCCAATCCATGCTGCTTAACGGGAGTCCTTGCCCTTGGGAACCGCTTCCACGGTCCGATGAGGAAAACTGACCAACCACTCGCCAGGTGTTGTCGAGCACGGCGATGGTTGAGTTTTCTGGCAGTTTGGATTCCAGGGCCAAGGTGCCAATCCAGGAGAAGTCGAGTGCCGCGTAAACCGCCCCGAGGAACATCTGGTTGGTCCTTTCCAGGATGGGGTAGGCCAGATTGACGGTGAGTTTTCGGTGGGGATTCGCGACGCTGTAGTCGCCGACTGCGAACGTCCGCAACTGGCGGACACGCTGGAACCAGAGTTTGCTGGTCACCTTGGCCTCACCTTCGGCAAGGGCGGAACCGCTGGCAATCACATTCCCCTCCGCATCGACGGCCCCGATGGTGGTGTAGACCGGGTGCAACTGCATGAGCTGTCCAAAGAGCAATGAGGTGGCGGCCGGGTTGGTGGCTGATCTCCAGCGGCCCATTTGAGCCAGGGTGGAAAGGAGTTGGCGGGCGGCCTCCAGATGCTGTTCTTGGAGTTTGATCGCAATGCGCGTGAGTCGGAGGGCCTCGCTTCGCACCTCCTCGTGGGCCTGGTTTCGTTGATCCCAGGCTGTGAATAGCACCAGGCCCAACATGGGCGCTACGGCCAGGGCGACGAGCAGGAGCAACCGAGTTCGCAGGCGTTGGAGGAGAGGAGGACGGTTCTCGTCGGGAGCACCCGACGAGGAGGCGTTGGACGGAGAGCTGCGGGGAGTGCTTTCAGTCATTGCGCGAAGCAGTCGGTGCGAGTCCTCGCCAGACTTCCGAACCGGCCGTGACCGGCCCAGGTGCCAAGGTCTGCCAGCGGTCGCCGATGGATCGGGCCATGCGGATGTATCCGTCGATCCCCATGGGCTTGGTCAGGAACACCGTGGCTTGCTGGACAGCAACCTGATGCACGGGATCCTCAGCGAATGCGCTGGTCAGGATGAAGATGGGGAGATGATCAAATTCCTGGTTCTTACGCAGCTCGGCGAGCAGTTCTTGACCACCTTTGCGCGGAAGCTTCAGATCCAGTAGAACAAGGTCGGGGATGGGTGCTTGCTCGTGCCGACCTTCTCGCCGGAGGAATGCAAGGGCTTCGACGCCGTCCTGCACCCAATGAAACCGATGGGGGACAGCTGCATCGTAGAAAGCCTCCCGGGCGAGACGCACATCCCCCGGGTTATCTTCCACGAGAAGAATCTCGATGGCTCTTCGCGCGCTCATGCTACCAGTCTGGAGGCGAGTCTTTGGATTGCCTGACTCCTAAACTGACTGGTAAGCAGGGAATTATCAATACCGAACTGGTCTCAGAGGAACAAAGTTTGATCGCGCGCCGGCCCTACCGAGACAATCGCCAATCGGGCTTCGGTCAACTGGGCGATGGCGTCCAGGTAAGCGCGGGCTTTTCCGGGCAGATCCTTCCAGCGGCGGGCCTTGCTCGTGTCAGTCTTCCATCCGGGAAATTCGACGTAGTCGGGCTGGCACTGACCCAGGACCTCGGCATCGGCCGGAACGTAGTCATAGCGCTTCCCTGCGTGGCGATATCCGACGCACACACGAACTACATCGAGAGTGTCGAGGCCATCGACATTGGTCACGGCCAGGTCGTCGATGCCATTGACCATGGCGGCATGGCGGGTCGCCACCGCATCGAACCATCCGCACCGGCGAGCCCGGCCCGTGGTGGCACCGAACTCGCGTCCCAACCCATGCAAGAAATCAGAGAGTTCGGCGTTCTCGGTCGGAAAAGGTCCCTCGCCGACACGCGTCGTGTAGGCCTTCATCACGCCGATGACACTGTCCATTCGATGCGGGGGCACCCCTGACCCGGTGCACGCTCCGCCCGCCGTCGTGTTGGAGGAGGTGACGTAGGGGTAGGTCCCGTGATCGATATCCAGGAACGTGCCTTGGGCGCCTTCGAAGAGGATGTTCTTGTTGGCGCGGCAGGCCTCGTGGAGATAAACCACGGTATTGGCCACGAAAGGCGTCAGGCGTTTTCCCGCCGCGAGATAGTCCTTTAAAATCTGTTTGTACTGCAGCGGTTTGGCTCCAAACGCCTTCAAAATCTCGTTGTTTTCTTTGATCTTCAGCTTGAGCTTCTCGGCAAACTGCTCCGGTTTGGTAAGGTCGATCATTCGCAGGCCGGTGCGGGCTGCCTTATCCCCGTAGGCCGGACCGATGCCCCGTTTGGTGGTGCCGATCTTGTTCTTTCCTTTGGTCACCTCGCGCTGGGCATCCAGCTCACGGTGGTAGGGAAAGACCAGATGGGCGGTCTCGCTGATCAGCAGGTTGCGTCCCATCTTGATCCCGAGTTTCTCGAGTCCGTCGAGCTCCTGAACCAGGTTGATGGGATCGATCACGACGCCATTGCCGATGACGCACACCTTGCGCTTGCGCAGGATTCCCGAGGGAACCAGGTGCAGCACATATTTTTTTGGCCCCAGGTAGACCGTATGCCCCGCATTATTACCGCCCTGGGAACGGACCACGATGTCCGCCTGTTCGGTGAGGACGTCAATGATCTTGCCTTTGCCTTCATCGCCCCATTGGGCGCCTACCAAAATCGTGTTAGCCATAATGATCTCGAACTGGGAAAACAAAAAATCCCCGAAGTGTAAATTCGGGGCGTCCGCTCGGTATTTACGGTCGGACGCTAAGTATCTCCCGGCTGGGTGTCAATCGCGGAACGATTCTTGTCTTCCCAAGTGCCTCCGGGGCAGGTAAGAGTTTTCCGTGCCAGCGTCGCGGAAGAAGGCGGAACGGATCTTCCGGGGGATCCCGGTTTCAGCCGGGGTCTGCCGGGGGCGTACTCTCGTTTTGGTGAACCCCAAGGAGGATTCCATCACTCACTACACCATTCCTGACGAGGAATTGGACGCCGAGGTGAAGCGGTTGGAGCAGGGATTGGCCGATACTCGCAAGGAGATCTTGGAGGTTCAGCGTCAGGTGACCCAAACTCTTGGGGTTAAGGATGCGAGTATTTTTGATGCGCATCTTCTTGTTCTGGAAGATCCTACGTTGATTGAAGAAGTAACCCGCAGGATTCAGCAGCAAAAGATGAACGCGGAATTTGCGTTTCATCAGTTTGCGGAAAAGTATGCCACCACGCTGAGTGAGAGCGAGGATGAGTATCTGCGGGAGCGGGCGGCGGATATGCGAGATGTGTCCTCACGCATTCTGAACAATTTGTTGGGTCGGCGGCAGCCAGCGGTGCTCGAGAGTCTGACCGAGCCGTGCATCATCATCAGCCACGATCTCACCCCTTCCCAGACCGCCATGCTGGACAAGAAGAAGGTTCTGGGATTTGCGACCGATGCCGGCAGTCGGACCTCTCACACGGCCATCATGGCTCGGTCCCATCGAATTCCGGCGGTGGTTGGGCTGCAGACCATCAGCCAAGACCTACGGAATGGGCAGGAGATCCTGCTCGATGGTTACAACGGGTTAGTGATTTTGAATCCGACGGACCAGACTCTGTTCGAGTATGGTCAGATCGTCAAACGGCAGGTGAGTTTAGAGGACAGGCTCCGTGAGGTTCGCGATCAGCCGGCGGTGACCCGGGACGGGGTTCGCGTGGTGTTGTCGGCGAACATCGAGCGCGCGGAGGACATCGAGGCGGTAAAAGCCAATGGGGCGGAGGGGGTTGGGTTGTTTCGAACGGAGTATTTGTTTATCAACCAAGAGACCCCTCCCACCGAGGAGCAGCAGTTTGCCTCGTATGACGAGGTGGCCCGATCGCTGAATCCGTGCCCGGTCATTATCCGCACCTTGGATTTAGGCGGCGACAAAATCCTCTCCCATTTGGCGGTGCCGCAGGAGATGAACCCGTTCCTGGGCTGGCGAGCCATCCGGTTTTGTTTGCAGGAGAGGGAGATCTTTCGAGCCCAGCTGCGGGCCATTATCCGTTCCTCGGTGCATGGAAACGTCAAGATGATGTATCCCATGATTTCCGGTTTGGACGAACTCAACCAGGCCAATGCGTTGGTGGAGGAGGTCAAGCAGGAGCTGCGCTCTGAGGGCGTTGCCTTCAATGAGGACATGGAGATTGGCGCCATGATCGAGATTCCTTCTGCGGCGCTGGCAGCTGAGTCCTTGGCCAAGCGGGCGAAGTTCTTCAGTTTGGGCACGAACGACCTGATCCAATATTCCTTGGCGGTGGACCGGCTGAACGAGAAGATTGCTCATCTCTACGAGCCGACCCATCCTGCCATCGTGCGCCTCATCAAGACGACGGTGGACGCGGGCAAGAAGCACGGAATCTGGACAGGCATCTGCGGGGAGATGGCCAGTGATCCCCAGCTGACCCCTCTGATTCTAGGTTTGGGTGTCGCTGAGTTCAGCGTCGCGCCCCCTCTGGTTCCGGCGATTAAGTTTCTGATTCGCCAGATTAAGATGAGCGAGGCCATTGCGCTCGCGGAGAGCGCTTTGGCGAGCGAGTCAGGCGCCGAGATCCTGGAGCGGTCCCGCAGCTACGCTCGCAAGGTCGCGCCCACATTGTTCCAAAACGACAAAAACTAGCCTCTAGTCCACTTGAAAATCATCGTCCTTGCCGCCGGCTATGCCACTCGGCTCTATCCGCTGACACTCAACCAGCCCAAGCCGCTTCTCCCGGTGGCTGGTAAGCCCATGATCGACCATGTGCTGGATCGTCTGTGTCCGGCGGGAAAGATTGACCACATCTACGTGGTGACCAACGCCAAGTTCACCCCGCACTTCGAGGCCTGGGCGGCTCAGAACCAGGGAACCCGGGGTAGTGCCGTCATCAAGGTGGTCAACGATGGCTCGACCTCCGAGGACAACCGGCTGGGGGCGATTGGAGATCTGCATTATGTTCTGACGCAGGAGAAGGTGGACGACGACATCATGGTGATCGCGGGCGACAATTTATTCTCCCAAGATCTCACCGATTTCGGTCGTGTTTGCCGCGAGCGAAACGCCCCCATCCTGGGCATTTTTGATGTGCAGAGCCTGGAGGCGGCCAAGAAATATGGGGTGGTCGACTTGGATGCCAACGGGGTGCTGAAGAGCTTTGTGGAAAAGCCCACCGATCCCGCGACGAGTTTGATTGGCATCGCTCTTTATTATTATCCCAAGGCGACACTTCCGCAGATCCGGCAGTACATCCAGGAAGGGAACAACCCGGATCAGCCCGGGCGTTTGATCCAGTGGCTATGCCCCCGGACTCCGGTCTTTACCTGGAAGGTTCCGGGCCTGTGGTTTGATATTGGCTCCAAGGAAACCCTGGAGGAGGCCAATCAGATCTTTGCCAAGATGGGTAAACCCTAGATCGGACTGTCTGGTCCGGCAGGCTCTTGGTCCCATCTTCCGATCAACAAAAACGCCTCAGGACATCGCGTCCTGAGGCGTTTTGAATTTCAAGTGCCGTTGTTTTAGGCGGCTTGGCTTAGCTTTCCACGACTCGCATCACTCGGCTCTGACCGGCGCGCTTCCGCAGATTCTCATCGAGAAGCTTCTTGCGTAGGCGAAGGCTCTCGGGCGTGGCTTCCACGTATTCGTCCGATCCAATGTATTCCAACGCTCTTTCCAAGCTGAGCTTCAGCGGAGCGTTCAATTGAATGCCCTTGCCATCGCCCTGGGATCGCATATTGGTCAGCGCTTTGGCTTTGCAGGGGTTTACCGGGATGTCGTTTTCCCGGGCATTCTCGCCGACGATCTGTCCGACATAGATCTTGTCGCCGGGCTCGATCATGAGCCGGCCGCGCTCCTGGACCATGTTCAGAGCGTAGGCGGTCGCCTCGCCCGATTCCATGGAGACGAGGGACCCATTCTTGCGCGCTGCGATCTCGCCTCGATCCGGTCCATACTCATGGAACAGATGGCTCATCACCCCCATACCGCGAGTCAGGTTGACGAGGTCGGTCTCAAAGCCGATCAGCCCGCGAGTGGGGATGAAGGCCTCGATGCTGACGTCCTCGCCGTGATGGCTCATGTTGGTGATCTCCGCTTTGCGGGAGGCCAGGTTCTCCATGACACCGCCCATGGCGGTTTGAGGAATTTCGAGGAACAGGCGCTCGATCGGCTCCAGGAACGAGCCGTCGGCAGCTTTTCGGTAAAGCACCTCGGGACGGCTGACCAGGACTTCATAACCTTCGCGTCGCATCTGCTCGACCAGGATCGCGATCTGCATTTCACCGCGGCCGGCGACATCAAATACCTTCGGGTCGCTCGTCTGCTTGATGCGGAGGGCCACGTTCGTCCGGGTCTCCTTCACGAGCCGTTCCCAGATATGGCGGGCGGTGACGAGCTTGCCTTCAGTGCCGGCCAACGGACCGTCATTCACGGCGAACTCCATCTGGATCGTAGGCGGATCTACGGGCTTGTAACCCAGGGGTTGGCGCAGGTCGGAGTCGCACAACGTCTCGCCAATGAACACGTCTTCGAATCCAGTCAATCCCACGATATCTCCGGCATGGGCTTCCTTGATCTCGATCCGCTTCATTCCTTCGAAATGGTAGATCGCGGTGATCTTCCCCTTGGTCTTGTTGCCATTTCCATGGATGCAGATGGCGGGGTCGCCCAACGCGACTTTGCCGGTATGGATCTTGCCGAAAGCGATCCGGCCCAGGTAGTCGCTGTAGTCGAGGTTAGCCACGAGAAGTTGGAAACCTTCTCCGGCAAACGCTCGGGGCGGGGGGATGTGTTTGACGATGGCGTCAAAGAGTGGCTCCATCGTGCCGGTCACATGGTCCAGTTCCACCTTCGCGAAACCTTGCTTGGCGCTGGCGTAGATATAAGGAAAGTCCAACTGCTCATCCGTCGCGTTCAAACTCATGAACAGTTCGAACACCAAATCCAGCACCTTCTTGGGATTGGAATTCTCCCGGTCGATCTTGTTGATGACCACGATCGGCTTCGCACCGGCTTCCAGAGCTTTGCGCAGCACAAATCGAGTCTGGGCTTGAGGGCCGTCCGTGGCGTCCACCACCAGCAACACCCCGTCGATCATGTTCATGATCCGCTCCACCTCGCCGCCGAAGTCGGCGTGTCCCGGAGTGTCGACGATGTTGATGTGATAATTCTTGTACTTGAAGGCCGCGTTCTTGGCTCGGATCGTGATGCCCTTCTCGCGCTCGAGATCCATCGAGTCCATCAGGCGTTCCACATGCGTTTCTGCCTGGTTGGCCCGGTAGGTGCCGGATTGCTTAAGAAGGCAGTCAACCAGTGTGGTTTTACCGTGGTCGACGTGTGCGATAATGGCGATGTTGCGGATGTGCTGCATAAAAAACCGACGTTCGAATTAGTCCTGTCCTCACGACAGGAGCCGCGCAGCATGCCAGCTCGGGAAAAAAGTTCAATCCATAAACGATGGCAGTTTGTTGCCACACATTTCGGACAGCCCCGAGTCCGGAGGGTATCAGTATCCGGACTGGCGGGAACCCGAATTTAGTGCCGGGCGGGTGGTGTCCGGCGGGAAAGCCAGGGAAGGATCCGGTCGGCGCATTACATTCCAGACCCGGCGGGTCATTTCCTCCGTCATGGCATTGAGGCTTTCGTAGCGTTTGTAGCCTTGAGGTGATGCGAACAGACTGTCTTGCGGGCGTTCGAACCTAATGTCGGAGAAGGAGATGGAAAAATTGGCTCCGCCTTTGAGACGCTCGATCTTGACCGGAAAGTTCCGCAGTTTGGGTGCAGTCCACACCAGGAAGACTTGTCCTTCACCGACTTCGGGCACGATGGCGACCATGCTCTTCACACAGTCATATCCTTGGACTCGTTCACGTCCTAGTTCCTTGGAATCCAGCGCGCATCGGCCGGTGGCCTCGCGGGACATAGGAATCTCCGTGTATCCGGAGACACCTTCACTCACGACATAGGTCAGGCCCCGGTCAGCCAGGGTCACCACCAGCAGGCCGAAGTCGCCTTCCTGATCCTTTTTACTACCGCGAGCCGCCTTGATGGGAGCGGCATCCGGCTCGAAGATGGTGTTTCCGTCGCGGCAGAGCAGCACACCGCCGGAAGGCTTAGTTCCTTTGGCCGCCTTCGATTCGATGATCGAAACCTTGGCTCCGAACGACAAGTTGGTGCCAAACAGTTTGATCACGGGTCCGGTAAACTCCAGGATGTGCGGGGGTATCAGCCAAGGTTTTGCGGCAGCGTCACGAGTCGCCGCGGTCGCCATAAACCCAAGTCCGGTCATCAGCCCAAGACACACAAAAAATACCGTTCGCATGGGATGCATCATACTCGTTTCTTTTCCTTAGTCAGCAAGGTTGTGCAGTGTCAAATACAGATCTCGGCTGATGGCATTGCCATCGATGTCCGCCAGTTTGAATCGCACGCGCATCTGCATGGCCGGTTTCATTCCGGGGATCTTCAGAAAAACCTTTTTTCCATCGCCTGTGAGGCTGATTTCCGCCACGTCCACCTTGTCATGTCCCTTCTGCCGGGATTCCGCGGTGGTGACTTCGGGTGACCCATAATCGGGAGACCACACATAGTTCCAACGCTCCAACGCCCAGTTGGCCGGGTCTTTGGCGCTTTCTGGGGTCACCGGCAGACTGAATTCCAATTCCAGTCCGTTCTTCTTAGCGTGGAACTGAAGCGGCCAATGCAGAGGCTCGCCGGTGTAGCGCATGCGAAAGAAGCCGCCATCGCGAGCCCCGCTGGTCTGCCAACCTCGCAGGCCTACGAGATACAGTTGGCCATCGACTGGATTGAAGCGTGCGCGCATCACACCGGCTGGAAAGCGAAACGGAAACGGCGCCACGCCGGCCTGGACTCGCCCGTTCACGGTTTCCTGCATCACGGAAAAGAGCGACGCCCGTCCATAGGACAGGAAGAGCATGCTTCCCTCCAACGGACCCCACTTGCCCCCGGTCACCCACACCATGCCGCCGCTAGAATTGTCGATGGTTTTTGGCAGCCAGCAGATCGGAGGCTCGAATTCGGAAGGGGGCGGGCGGTGGGCGGTGGGGAGCATCCCATAAAACAGATTCCCGGGTCGGATCAGGCTGATCTTGCTGGTGGGGATGTAATTTCCCTCGTTGTCGCTAAAGAAAATCTCGTCCTTGGGACTCACACTGACGCCGTTCGGAGCGCGGAGCCCGGTGCCGATGACCTCCAAGCGGTTCCCGTCCTTGCTGACCTTCATCATGGTTCCCTGATGCGGTGATTTGACATCGGGCGGCCAGGGGGCGCCTTTGGCGAAATAAAAATTGCCGGCGGAATCCGTATCCAGGTCGAGAGCGAACTCGTGGTAGTTGGGAGTGACCACGGTATCATTGTTAAAGTTCTCGTAGAAGTCCGCTTCTCCATCCTGGTTGAGATCTTGCAGTCGGACCAGGGCGTCACGACAGGTCACGTACACCGTCTCGTCCACTATCTTCAGTCCGAGCGGTTGGAAGAGTCCGGTCGCGAAGCGTTTCCATTGAATCTTCTGGAGGGTGCGATCGAGTCCTCTCACCAGCCAGACATCGCCATGGAACGACGAGACCGCTGCACTGCCATCCTTAAAGAAGTCCACCGCGCTGAAAAAATACTTGAGGTTCCAAGGGTTCTCTCTGGGTTCGGTGATAAGGTCGATTTGGAAGGGGCCTCGGTTAGTCCCCGCGTAGCCCGTCTGCTGGAGGGTTCGGTTCCAGCGGGCCGGGCCGGGGCGGGTGAGCGGCTTAACTTCGATAGGCGCCGGTGATTTGGCAACCAGGTCGGCAAAGTTTTTCCAGCTGGCGCGCGATCCCGTCCACTGAAGCACTTTGACCAGCGTGGGGGTGGTCGAGGGAGGAAGAACCAAAACAATTCGATTGCCGGGATCGATCCTCAACGTGGCACCTGCGGGACCGGCCACCATTTTGAAGGCGCTGAGTTCCTCGCCGGAGGCATACAGGATGGCCGCCAGATCGCCGGACGCTGCGGCGGGCGGGGCGTTGGAGCGGAGAGCTTCGGGGCTAGCCGCACGAATCGAGCTGATCCCCGCCTTGAGAGGGCTTGCCGACTCCGAGGTGGCGAGCAGGATTGCCAGCGCCTCTTTCGTGGGCCCCAGTTCCAGGGTGCGGGTGAATCCCGAGGCCTCTGCGGTGGATTCTAAGCCGGGGAGTTCGAGCACCGCCGCGTCCCCGACTGAGTAGCGCAGCACGACCTGATTGCCGTGCAGGGAAACCCCTTGGTACTTGGCCCAATCGCGGGGCAGGGGACCGCGTCGTTCGGGACGAGGATCCTCGAAGCTTCCCCCTTTGGACCATCCGGGGATCGGGCGTGAGCCGAAGCGGACCACACCAGCGACCTCGGCTGGCTGTGGATGCTGGATCTGCTCTCGTCCTCGGTTTGGGAAATTCAGGAAGGCACCCGTCCAGAGCAGGGACACCCGAAGGAGATCTTCGTCATAACAGACATAGTCGGTGTCGTTGGTTCCCAGCTTCACCACGATGCCTTTCATGGTGGTGTTTTCCTCCCAGAGCCGATTGCGAATCGTCCCGAAAAACACCGGCCCCTGATCCGCCAGTTCGGACCTTATTCCGGTCGAGGCGGGAACAGGTGGTGGCTGAACACGGTTGGGGGTGGGATCCGCCGCGGTGCTGGTCGATCCTCCCGCCGCCAGCAGGAGCGGGAGCAAGAGGGACTGCCAGACAGCTCGGGCCGAGCGTGCCCTGAACACTTCCGGATACAATCGATTTCGGTCAGGCGCAGAGGTATTCATGCAGGGCACGCAGATGGACGGTGATTTTGAGGGATCCTAGCCCTTCTTCAGCTCTTTTGCCCAGTTATCTTTCATGGGCACGGTTCGGTTGAACACGGGAGCCCCCGGTTGCGAATCTTTCACGTCGGCACAGAAGTATCCCAGCCGTTCAAACTGAATGGGGGTTCCCGGCTTGGCCTCCCGGAGCGAGGGTTCGAGCTGGCAGTCGGTCAATACTTCAAGGGACGCCGGATTCAGAAAACCTTTGAAGTCCTTGCCGTGCTGTCCGTCGGGTTGCTCCACGGAGAAGAGACGGTCGTAGAGCCGCACCTCGGCTCGGTAGGCATGGGCGGCGGAGGCCCAATGAATCGTCGCTTTGACCTTCCGGCCGGCGGTGACGTCGCCGGCCTTTGAGGTGGGATCGATGGTGCAGCGCAGTTCGACCACCTTCCCGGCGGCGTCCTTCACGACCCCCACGCACATCAGAATGTAAGCATAGCGCAGGCGGACTTCATTGCCCGGGTAGAGCCGGAAGAATTTCTTGGCGGGGTGCTCCATGAAATCCTCCTGCTCGATGTAGATGGTCTTGGAGAAGGGGATCTTGCGGGTTCCGGCCGAGGCATCCTCGGGGTTGTTCACCGCCTCCAACCACTCCACCTGACCTTCGGGATAGTTCTCGATGGTCACTTTCAGAGGCCGGAGCACAGCCATCGCCCGAATGGCTCGCTTGTTCAGGTCTTCGCGGATGGCGAACTCCAGGACGGAGGGGTCGGTGATGCCGTTGAACTTGGTGATCCCGATCATCTCGCAAAAGCGACGCAGGGACTCCGGTGTGTAGCCCCGGCGGCGCAGCCCGGAAATCGTCGGCATCCGAGGATCATCCCAACCCGTCACCACGCGATCCTGCACCAATTGCAGGAGCTTGCGCTTGCTCATGACGGTGTAGCCCAGGTTCAAACGGGCGAATTCGTACTGTTTAGGGAGCGTGCGTGGGAGTTGCAGCTGTTCGAGAATCCAATCGTAAAGGGGACGGTGGACTTCGAATTCCAGGGTGCAGATGGAGTGAGTGATGCCTTCGATGTAGTCGCTCAGGCAGTGGGCGAAGTCGTACATCGGGTAGATGCACCATTTCTTCCCGGTCTGATGGTGTTCCGCATGGCGGATACGGTAGAGCACGGGATCCCTCAGCCAGATGTTCGGCGAGGACATATCGATGATCGCGCGCAGAGTTCGGGTTCCGTCGGGGAACTCACCGGCGCGCATGCGCTCGAATAGATTGAGATTCTCCTCGATGGAGCGTTCGCGGAAGGGGCTGTTTTGGCCGGGGCGATCGGGGGAGCCGCGATATTTCTCGGTGTCCTCCGGGCTCAGGTCGCAAATGTAGGCTTTGCCCCGTTTGATCAACTCGACGGCGAACGCGTAGATCTGATCAAAGTAGTCGGAGGCGTAGAAAGGTTCCAGCTTGACTCCTGCCTGGTCCTTGGCCAGCACCCCGGTGCCGCTCTGGTCTCCGCTTTTCTTCAGAGCGAGGAACTGATCCGCCCAGCCTCCGATTAGCCAGGCCACATCCTGCTGGATCGACTCCACATACTCCACATCCTCGCGGGTGGGGTTAGTGTCGTCCATGCGGAGATTGCAGGTGCCTTTAAATTCTCGTGCCAGGCCGAAGTTGAGGCAGATCGACTTGGCATGGCCAATATGAAGATAACCATTCGGCTCGGGAGGAAAGCGGGTGCCGACCCGGCCGCCGTACTGTCCGGTCTGCTGGTGCTCAGCGATGATCTGATGGATAAAATGGTGATGCGCCGCGGGAGCGGATTCGGGGGACGGATGATTCGGTTCGTTCGACATAGCTTTGCTGTCGGGCAGCAATAAGGGGGAAGACTAAAGCACTTTTCGCCGGAGGGGTAGCAGAAAGCTTGGATCGCGAGCCGGAGGGGTCTATGGAGGGGGCCTCGCAATGTGGATTACCCACCAGCGTGCATTGCCGCGGCTCCTTCAACCCTTTCAAACCTTGGGCATTCACGGGCTCGACAGAGTCTCTCCCTACCGTCGTGACGATAGCGGGTAGGGCGAGAATTGACCGCGAAGCGGTCCGATGAGGTTTATAGTTCTGATTTCCACTCGAGCCCTGATAGGCCCTAGGTGGTCGAACGGGAAAGGGCTGTGTCGTGGAGAGCCCAGGGGTGACGAGCGCTTGGTGGCCCTCGTTTGCTGCTAGCGATCAACCTCCCCGAGGACGATGTCGATGCTGCCCAAGATCACGACGGCGTCGGCGATCTTTTGGCCGAGACACATGTCTTCGAGGGCGGTGAGGTTGATCAGACTGGGCGGGCGAACGCGATATCGATAGGGGTTCGGACTCCCGTCGCTGATCAGATAGAACCCGAGTTCGCCCTTGGGTGACTCGATGCGGCCATAAGCCTCACCGGGCTTGGGGCGGAACCCGCGCAGCTTGGCCTTGGGATCGATGATGGGGCCATCGGGAATCTCCTGGAGAGCTCGCTCCAAAATATTGATCGACTCCCGCATTTCCAGGGTGCGGATCATGTACCGGTCGTAAACATCGCCGTGATCGCCCAGGGGAATCTTGAAATCGAAGCGGCTGTAGATTCCATAGCGATCCACTTTGCGCAGATCATAGTTCACCCCGCTGGCGCGCAACACCGGGCCCGTGATGCTGGCATCCACGGCGAGTTCGGGCTTTAACACCCCTACGCCTTGAGTCCGGGCCATGAGGATCTCATTCGTGGTGAGCAGGTTTTCAAACTCGTCGAGAAAACGGGGGTATTCGTCGACGACCTTTTTCGCGGCCTCCAGCCAACCCACCGGCAGGTCCACCCGACACCCACCGAAGCGCATGTAGTTGCACATCATGCGGGCGCCGGTGAGAGCTTCGAACAGATCGAGAATCTTCTCCCGCTCCCGGAAGGCATACATCAGCGGGGTGCCCAACGCGCCCATATCCATGAGCAAGAACCCGGTGACACAGGTGTGATTGATGAGGCGAGTGAGTTCGGCGGTGATCACCCGGATGTATTCCGCCCGATCCGGGACCTGCAGTCCCGCCAATTTCTCGACCGCCAACGCGTAAGCCCAGTTGTTGGTGAGCGAGCAAAAATAGTCCAGCCGATCCGTGTAGGGCATCGAAGCCAAATACGTCGTGTTCTCCGCGATCTTCTCGTGATTCCGGTGCAGATACCCGAAAACGGGCTTCAGCTTGACGATGGTTTCACCATCGAGCACCACGTCCATGCGGAAGACGCCGTGGGTGGAAGGATGGTGGGGGCCCATCGAGACCTCGAGCAACTCGCCAAGGTCATCCCCCTCAGCGGACCGCTTCGGCACGACCGAGTAACCCGGGCTTATGGTCGATGGCGTGTCAGTGATCATGTGCGGCTGTAGATTTCCACCGAGGCATACTGCCAAAGCGATGATCAGCCAAGCACGAAGTGTGAGGCGGTGGAGTCAGGGGAGTGATTCCCTGCGGCTGAAGACCGCCGGCCCCCGCTTAGGAGGGCGGCGGGCGGTGGAGGGCTACCGGTGGTGCGCCCTAAGCCTGGCGGGTCGGGGGCGCATCGCTGACTTCATCACGCGCTGAGAGGAACCCGCCCACCAGGGGAAACTCCCGACGGCGCATCATTACCAACGCGGCGCTGCAGACAAACACCGTCAGGGCGAGTCCGAAGAGCAGCCCGCCGTCGTCCTTGACCACAATCCCGAGCTTGGTGAGATGGGAACCGATGGCTCCGGTCATCACGCCAAGCGCCAGAAGCGCACCGGTTGCGACGGTGCGTGGGATGAGCAGGAGGACGACGGCGAGAAGTTCGATCCAGGCGGAGGCGATTCGGCCCCACGGTTCGACGCCGAGCGTCGTGAAGATGAATTTTGATTCTTCAGCCCCGCTGAATTTGAAGAAGAGAGTCTGTGCCAGGATCACGGCGGCGATGAGCTGCAGAATCCAGCTCGCGATGGTTTGGGATGGACGGTTCTTCATAGGTAGGTTGATGGGTTCGCTATTCACCAGCGATTTTCTTCCAGTTCGCGTCGGCCTTGACGGTTTGGCCGGGTTCGTCCTTGTTCCAGTCCTTGATGGCGTTGGCGTAGAACGCCCGGAAGAATAAGAACAACCGACCATTGGTGACCTTAAAGTTGGTGGGATCGATCTCGACTTTCTCGCCTTTGGCCATCGCGGTGGCGCACCAACCGCCGTAGGTCGGCACGAATTTTTCGGGGGAACTGGCGAACGTGCTCCGGTTCTGCTCGGAAGCAAAGTGATACGTGACGCCCCGATGGCTTGCGCTGAGCTCCTTGCGGCCCTTAAGCGCCTTGCTTTGCGTGAAATAGGCAACCGGGTCATAGCCGCTGATCGCTACTTTGTCCGGGCCGAGGTTGTAATGCTGAATCGCGCCGGGATCATCCCGCAACTTCCTGAATTCGGCTTCGAACTGTTCTTTGGAGACGTGGTTGACGTATCGGTCCTTCGCGTCGGAGAGGTTAAAGAGTCGGCCATTCGCGGGTGGCTCGACCGATGAGGTTGCCGGTGCGGCGGCGAAGGTGACAGCGGTCATGAGGCCTGAGGCCAGAAGAGTAACTAGAACGGGAGGGTGGAGGTTGATGCGGTTCATTCGTTGATTCATTCGCTGGATGCTGCCAGGCCGGGATCGCGGATGCTTTCAGCATCAACACGCTGGCCTGGTAATCATGAGTCGTAAGCCGGACGGGAACCTTACAGAGGAATACTTCCTCGTTCTGGCGTGGGGGAGAGGGGAGATGAGTTGCCGGGGTGTCGCCCGGGGTTCATCACGAAAGCGGTCAGGAGTGGTTGTCGTCGGCCAGGGATCGCTTGATGCGGGCGCGCGCTTCGGCGGTGAGTGAGTGCGTCGAAGCCTCGGTCAGTCGGTCTTGATGGTCGTGAGCTGCTTGGCGCAGGAATCGAATCTGTTGGGCGTAGCGCCGGCACCATTTACACAGGATCAGATGGATGCGTAGCCCGAGTCGCTGCCCGAGGGTAAGGGCTTGATCCAGCGACTTTGATTGAAGTCGGACGGCCTCCTGGCAATGGGGAGAGAGCGAGCGCAGCCCATCCTGCAGGTTGCTGAGCCAGGTTTTGAGTCGTTCCATGATAACTATGCCTTCTGCCGCCCGTAGACATCTGGGTGCGTCCCCGATGGCTCGCGAAGTTGAGCGGTAACAGGTAAGTCGTCGGAGATCCTCGGGACCTTACACTGCCAGGTTCCAGGGCGTTGCGTCGGCTGCTCGGTGGCCAGCGAGGGCAAGCGTGACATCTCAGTGCCGATGGGGGTGATATTCCAGCCCCAGGCGGCCCATCGGGGCATCAATGGCTCGTGGAGCTTCATTTCAGCCCGGCTTGCCAAACCAGTTGGTCTCCAGGCAGCGTCGCAGCGCCATGCGGGCACGATGCAGCATCACCCAGAGATTGCTCTCGGAAATGTCGAGCGTCTGGCAGATGTCCCGACTCTCGATGCCATCCACCTCGCGCATCATAAAAACGGCGGCGATAGTCTTGGGCATTTTGCTTGAGCAGTCGTGAAAGGTTTTCCAAAACACGGCGCTGTCGAGGCTCGCGCCCGGATCTGACGACCACTCCATGGGCCCCAGCTCCCGGCCAGCGTCATGAATCCATCCTCCTTGGAACAAACCCTCAGGGATGAATCGGTCCCCCTCCTCGTCGGAATAAAACTCCAGGTCGGTAAAAGAGGTCAGGCGGCTGGCTTTGCGGTAGTGATCCTGAATCTTATGCTTCAGGATTCCGATCAACCAACTCTTTTCGGCGCTGCGACCAGCGAAGTGCTGTCCGCCCTTCAGCGCGGCAAGAAATGTCTCCTGGACCAGGTCCTCCGCCTTCGTTGCGTCGCGCAGCCGGGCCAGTGCGAACTTGAACAGGTAGTCCCCATGCTCATCGACCCAGCGCTCTGGATCGGAGAGAGGCGACGGTGAGCCGGCTGGGTCGGCTTCCTCTGGCTTCGTTTCCACGGCGCGTGTGGTTTTTATCTTGGGTGGCTCATCCAGGAGGTGTCGGACACTCGGCCCGACGACTGGCCGCAGATCCGTCGTGTCGGTAGAGCACCCCGATCAGGTAGCCTTGGCGGGGGTCACGTGGGTGCAGACCAGATCGGTGTCCGGGTTGATGCCCCAGCGCTTCCCTACGCCATCCAGATCCGGTGAGACTCCCCAATGATCCGCCTCGGGTTCGCCTGAGTGGGATCGATTGGCGCCTTTCAGCGCCATGCAACCCTTGTTGTTACCGACCTCGGCGATCAATTGGGACTCCGCTTCGGAGAGGGTGATCTGCGGTAGATTCGCCAGCTCGGACACTTTGGCCTCGATGGATTTGCTCTGCGGATCTGTCTCCTGGATGAAGGTGGGAATCACGCTTTCCACCGGCTTCTGCGACAGATTCCAGATGGAGGCGAGCTGCAGCATGGTCAGGCCATGCTTCTGCGCCACTGAGCGCATTTTCTCGAGCTTCTCATTGCCCGCCTCGATCCAGCCCGCCGGCCGGAAGGTGCGATGATCGCCGTAGCCGAATTTGTGCCCCGGTTTGACATCGTCATGGAACAGGCCACCGTAGTCCACCACGCGGGTGATGATCTTCACGTCGTGCTTCACTGCCGCGGGCAGGCAGAGCGTGCCCGGCCAGGGCTCGAGCGGATTGAGGATGATCATGGCCCAATCCAGGAGAGGGCCGAAGCGTTCCAGACAAAGGATGATGTCCAAGGTGAAGCCATTGGCTGGCCCGGGAGCGATGCCGAGTCGGTCGGTGAGCTGGTCGTCCTGCAAACGGCTCATCGCCTTCCAGACCGCATCGCTGGAGTAACCCGTCGAGTCCGGGTTGTGCAGGAGCAGGCAGTCGAATCTGTCGGCCCCGCAGCGGGTCAACGACTTTTCGGTCGCCATGCGCACATAGTCGTAATAGGCCGCTGGCTGACGGAGTTGGGGATGGGTGAAGCGCGGGAAGCCTTTGGAGCCGTCGCGCTTTCCGGTATAAAAGTCATGGCCGATCGCGCCGACCAGGCAATAAGTGTCCCGGGGAATCCCTTTCAGCGCACGTCCCAGCATCTCATCCGCCGCCCCGTTCCCATAGACATCGGCGGTCATGAAGGTGCGAACGCCGCTTTTGTAAGCGTGCTGGATGACGTGGATGAAGCGATCTTCCGGCAGTTCATCTCCGAAATGCATAAACCGTCCGCCGCTCCAGGTGCCGTAGGCCGTGCGTGTTAAATCCATAGGTAAATCGTTTGTTTTAGCCCCAAACTCGGGGCAAAGTGACGCGAAGATTAGAAACAAGATGGGCCGTCGACGCAATCATCCATTTTTGCCCTGCATCCCTCTCCACTTGTCGTTCAACGAGGCGGGCTTCATCTCCGTCGGGGATGGCCGATACTCCCTGCGTGGAAGGCTCCCGCTGGGGATGCCTTTCAGCTGGCCTTTGAATGGGCCGCCGTGGCGTCGTGAGCCCCCCGGGGTCTTTCACGGCCAGCTCAACTGATGACAACCAACGACGCTCAGATAACGCTTGCAACCCGGCTTCGTCCGCTGACGCACCGGGATTCGGCTAAACCGTTCGACTTTCGGGTCTCGGACGAAGAAAGCGATCGCGACTGGGACGCGTTTCTTCAAGCCACACCTCACGGGCATTTCCAACAATCCTCCATCTGGGTGGGTGTGAAGAGGCATGAGGGTTGGCGACCGCTCCGCATTGTGGTTCGGCAGGGAGATCTGATTCGGGGAGGCGTGCAGCTTCTCGTCCGCTCCACCCGTTTCGGCGCGATGGCCTACGTCAGCAAAGGGCCCGTGGTGGATCGGGATGATGAGGGGTTGATGAACTTGCTCATCCAGGCGACCCAAGGATTGGCGAAGCTGCGCGGTATCCGCGGCATCGTGCTGCAGCTACCTGATTTTGCCGGTCACTTTGACCCTTTGCTGCTTCAGCAGGGGTTCGCGCTCAACGCGGTGGCGAAGCTGATCACCGCAACCTGCTGCATCGATGTGGGCAACCCGGGATGGGAAGAGCTGATTTCACGCAGCACGCGAAAGCACATTCGCCAAGCGGGTAAGCGGGGGGTGGTCATCCGCGAAGGGGGTGAATCGGAATTGCCCCTGTTTTTCGAATTGATGTGCGCGACTTGCCGACGTCAGAACACCCGTCCCGCACCCGCCACGCCCGAAGCGCTCGCTCAATTGTGGCGGCCGTTCGCCGAGCGTGGGTTGGGGCGACTGACCTTTGCGGAGTGCGAGGGGCAGGTGACGGCCGGCTTGTTATCGATGCGGTTTGGCCAGCGCATGACCCAGTGGAAGAAGGGGTGGAATGATCTTCACGGGGACAAGCATCCCAATGCCATGCTGGCGCACGAAGGTGCGGTTTGGGCTCGGTCGGTGGGGGCGACCTTGGTTGATTTTGTCGGGATGGAGCCGCAAATCGCCCGCGCCGTGTTGAGTCAGGAGATCCAAACCGAGGATCAGTTGGCCAGCCGCTACGCGTTCATCCTTCGTATGGGTGGAAAGCCGCAACTGTTGCCGCAGCCGCGAGTCTATTGGGTGAACCCATTGCTTCGGCTGGTTTATGGACGCCTCGCACCTTGGGCGCGGCGTTATCGCAAGATGGATGCGTGAGACACGGGGATAGGGCGAAGGAACCCGATTTTTTCTCACAAAGGCACGAAGCTCACAAAGCCTCTTGGTCGGGGAACTGACAGAGGCTGTAAGACGGATTTCGGGAACCACTCCGAGGACTGTTGAATCGCGAAGGACGCTATGTCTGCAGGGGAAAGAAGCATTCTGTATTTGTCCTTCCTCGGGTTCCTCATCGCGTCCTTTGCGTCCTTTGCGTTTTAAAACTTGGGCCCTTTTCCATCACGGCCGGGGAAAACGTTGGTGAGTGATCACGAATTCCCGCGCATCCAGGCGTTTAGCTTTTCCATGTCCGCTTTCACGGTGCGCGATGCGGCGTAGAGCACCAGGCCCAGCAGCAGGCAGAGGATGGGGATGAGATGCATCGCGGTGTGCAGGCCCGCCGCTTTGAAGGGTTCGGTGACGACGTCTGCACCGGCTTGGAGCATAGCGCGTTTGGCGAAGTGATCGCTCAACGCTCCAGTCGCCACGGGACCCAGGCTGGCGCCTAGCACATACATGGCAAAGAAGTAGACAGCCATCGCCGTGCCCCTCAGCCCAGGCTCCACCACCTCTTGAATCGCAGGATAGACACAGGAGTAGTAGACGAACATCAGCAGTGATCCCATTCCCATCAGTAGAGCGAAGGCTGCCACCGAGCCCGACGGCTGCCGGAGCGACAGATACACGCAGGGTGCGGCTGCCAGCATCGCAATGGCGGTGAGTCGAAGGCGGCCTTCCTTGCTGGTTCGGCTGGCCCGATCCGAAGCCCAGCCGCCCGCCAGTAACCCGATAACGCCCACCGCTCCCAAGATCCAAGCAGTGATCCAGGTGGCATCGGGCAAACTCACCCGGTGGTAGCGGGCGAGGAAAGCCACCGTGAAGGCGTTGACGGCATACATGTTAAAATTGTGCAGAGCGCCAGAAAGAATGATCCACCACAGGGTGGGAATTCCCAGCACGACTCGCCAGGGGGATCCGGGTCGTTGGCGTGCTGGCTGACCGGTTCCTTCGCTCGCGCCGCGGAGCGGTTCACGGATGGTCCAAGCGAGAACGGCCACAACCAGGCCCGGCGCGGCCGCTAGAAAGAAGGCGGCGCGCCAGCCGTACGCGCTCGCCATCTTTCCGCTCAACCAATAGCAAAGAAACAATCCGACGGGCAGGCCGAGCATGAAGATCGAGAGCGCGCGGGCTCGTTGGTGAGGAGGGAACAGATCGCCGATCAGCGAATTGGCTGCCGGAGCGCAGCTGGCTTCCCCGATGCCCACACCCAGGCGGGTGATGAACAGCGACGAGTAATCGCGGATGAGCCCGGAGGCGGCGGTAAGCAGACTCCAGGCAGCCACCCCGATGGCGAGGATGCGGTTGCGGGGGTGGGTGTCGGCGAGTCGACCCAGTGGCATGCCGACCGCCGCATACACCAGGGTGAACGCGGTGCTGAGCAAACCGATCTGAGTGTCGCTCAGGGAGAGTTCTTTGCGAATGGGTTCAGTCAGTGCCCCGAGGATCTGGCGGTCGTAGAAGTTCAATGCGTTCAACAAAAAGAGAACCGCCAGGGCGTACCAAGTCTTCTGGGGCGGGGAATGCATAGGTCTGGACGCTAGCTGCCCGCCGCAATTTAGGAAGTCCTGTTTTCGCTTCTGAATTGTGCTCGGGTTGGGCTTCAGGCAGGTTGGTCCGGCTGAACTGAAACGCATGAACTCTGACCATCCCCCGACTTCGCTCCCGGCACCTCGTGCCCCTCGCTGGTGGCTTGCCGGCCTGATCTTATTGATAGGTGCCGTAGTGGTGGTGGTGTTCCAGTTGGATGCGGAGAGGGCGTTTCAGGCGCGAAATCTGCGCAGCGCTGGGGCTGTGCTGGCCACTTTGGCGGCCCTCCTGCTCTGGCTCTTGTTGTTCTCGCGTCTTCCCTGGCGGAGGCGTTTTCGCATCTTGGGCGGCGTGCTCGGCCTGGTTGTGCTGGCGGCGATGGTGTTTCGTTTTCAGGGATTCTCCGGCGATCTGGTTCCGCAATTCACCTGGCGATGGAACCGGCCGAACAAGCCGTTGACCCAGGTTCCGGGCCTGCCCGCGTCCGCGGTCGTTGCTCCCGTTCAGCAGGAGACCCCGCGCAGCTTTCCTCAATTTCTCGGTCCCACTCGTGACGCGATGTTACCTGAGCTTCGGTTGGCGACCAATTGGGTGTCCCGGCCGCCGGTCTTGCTCTGGCGTCAGCCGGTGGGGGGAGCATGGAGTGGTTTTGCCGTTCAAGGTGACTGGGCCATCACCCAGGAGCAGGTGGGCGAAGACGAATGCGTGACAGCTTTCCACTCCGTCACGGGCGAGCGGCGCTGGCAACGGCGAGATGTGGCTCGTTACCAGAATCCTTTGGCGGGGGAAGGACCGCGGGCGACGCCCACCATCGTGGGGGATCGGGTGGTGACGTTTGGAGCCACGGGCTGGCTGAATTGCCTGGAGCTGACGACCGGCAAGCTGGTCTGGCAGCACCAGGTGAAGGATGAGTTTTCGGCGGGGCTTCCTGAGTGGGGGTTTACCAGCGCACCTCTGGTGGGCGATGGCCGGGTGGTCGTCAGCGTCGGGGGACGGAAAGATCGTTCGTTGGTGGCGTATGCGCTGGGCGATGGAACTTTTCTGTGGGGCGGTGGTAAGGCGAGTCCAGGTTATAGCGCGGCCGTCTTTGCTCGGTTCGCCGGTGAGGAGCAAGTGGTGATTTTTAACGATGAACATGTCTCCAGCCATTCTCCGACCAACGGAGCCGTGCTGTGGACCTATCCCTGGAAGAAGAACCATCCCCATGTAGCCGTGCCGATTCGATTGGAGAACGATCGATTGCTCATCTCCAGTGGCTATGGCACGGGCAGCGGGTTGATTCAGGTTCAGCGCACCAATGACACCTGGAAGGCCCATGAACTGTGGAAGACCACCCGGTTCCGATCCAAGTTCAGCAATCCGGTCGCCCGAGATGGATTTGCCTACGGTTTGGATGACGGCATGCTGGCGTGCCTCGATTTGGCAACCGGAGAGCTTGCTTGGAAGGAAGGCCGCTATGGGCATGGCCAGGTCTTGTTGGTAGGGGGGCGACTGCTGGTGACCGCCGAGGATGGTCGGGTGCTGCTTTTCGAGATTTCTCCGAAGCAAGCAACCCTACTGACGCTCTTTCAACCGCTGCAGGGCAAGTGCTGGAACCCGCCCGCTCTTGCGGGGGATTTACTCTTCGTTCGCAACGAAACGGAGGCCGCGTGCTATCGTATCCCGCTGGAGTAGAGTAGGCTCTTGCTCCGTACGGAGTTCCGCCTTCAGCCCAATCCATGCAGTAGGGCGGCATGCGGTTGCGCAGCAGGTTTTTGCGAAAACCGAGGCGTGAGGAGCGAGCGTATTGAGCGAAATACGTAAGCGACGAACAACGAAGGATTTCGCAAAAGGATCAAGCAAACGCGTGCTGAACGACTGCATGGATTGGGCTGAAGGCGGATGCAGCCACGAAGCGAGTTCGCGCGCCTAATCTGCTGAAGCAGGAGCTCCTTACCCCCATGCTCGCCTCCCACGGCCCTCCGGGGAGGGTAAATTTGCCCGTTACCGGAGGAGTTTGCCAGACCTCGTTCCCTGGGAGGCAAGGACCGGGCCAGGCCGCATGCTCTACCTGCCTGAGGTTTCTCCCTATAGTTTTTTGCCGGTCGACCGATTATTCCTCAACGACTTAAGTGGGAACGACACTTGCTTCCTAAACCGAGCGGATCGGCCTTGACCACCAGACGGTGGACCAAAGAGTTGCGCCGCGTCGCAATTACATGGCTCCAAATACGAGTGAATCGGCGAAGGTAACGGGTCCGAAGGATCCGCCGCCTGTCATTATGAACCTGGCCATCGCCTTGGAGCGCATGGACGGAGATGCCGACCTGCTGAGAGAAATCATCGATATCTTTCTGGAGGACCACCTCGGCGGGTTGAAGGAACTGCATGCGGCTGCCGAAGCGCGCGACAGTGTTCGATTGCAGCGGGCAGCCCATACCCTGAAAGGGGCAGCCGGCAACTTTGTGGCAGCTCGGGCGACCGATCTTGCCCTCCAGTTGGAGCAAATTTGCAAGGGGGGCGATTTAGATGGCGGGTTGGCGCTGGTCGCCCCGTTGGATCAGGAGATCACCCGACTGGCTGACGCCCTGCGCTTGGTCCGGGAAAGGGAGGTCGCGTGAAGATCCTGGTTGCTGAGGACGATGTGACATCGCGTTGGCTGCTGGAGAGGGTTCTCAAGCGTTGGGGGCATCAGATTGTCGTGGCCGAGTGTGGTTCCGACGCCTTGAAGACTCTGCAGGAGCCGGATAGCCCTCAGGTGGCGATTTTGGACTGGTTGATGCCCGGGTTAACCGGCGTTGAAGTATGCCGTCAACTGCGCAAAACAACCCCCCTGAGTTCCAAGTACCTGATCCTGTTGACCTCCAAAGGGGAGAAAGAAGACATCGTCAGCGGATTGGAGGCCGGCGCGGATGACTACATCACCAAGCCCTTCAATCAGGATGAGCTGCGAGCGCGGATCCAGGTCGGGTTGCGGATCGTTGAGCTCCAACACCAATTGGCGGAGCGAGTCACCCAGTTGGAGGCCGCCATCGTGCGCGAGAAGCAGCTTCAGGGGCTATTGCCCATTTGCTCGTATTGCAAAAAGATCCGGGATGACCGGAATTATTGGCATCAGGTGGAGAGCTACATCGTGAGCCACGCCGATGTCCGGTTTAGCCATAGCGTCTGCCCGGAGTGTGTCAGCCGCGTGCGACAAGAGATTTTGAAGGGTACGTAACCCACACACAGTTTACGCAAACGATTCGATGCATAACAAGCCGATCAAGGTGTTGCTGGTAGAAGACAACCTCGCCCATGCCCGGGCGATAGGTGAGGGCCTCTGTGCCAACCTTCATGACCGATTCGATCTCATGTGTGCTGAGCGTCTTGGCACTGGGCTGGAGATCCTGGCTCGGGGAGGCATCGACCTCATTCTGCTCGATCTCAACCTTCCCGACAGCCAGGGGCTCGCCACCTTCGAGCGGTTTCATCGGGCGGCGCCCCAGGTTGCCATTGTGATCATGACGGGAGTTGACGACCCGACGCTCGGCCAGCATGCGGTGGCCGCCGGGGCGCGGGACGTCCTGGTCAAAGGACAGATCGAGCCGTCGCTGCTGGCGCGAGTGATCCAGCATATTGTCGAGAAGCAGCGGCTGGAGGCTGTCTCGCGAGTGAGTTCCCGCGGCTACGGGTCGGTCTTCGATCATGCCCTGGAAGCCATGCTGCTGGTAGACGACCAGGCTCGATGCCTGGCGGCGAACACGGCGGCGGCCAATTTGCTGGGGCGCTCCCTGCAGCAGATCAAAGGCAAGGCGGTTCACCAGATGTTCGTCGATGGGGATGATTGGAACGTTCGCTGGCAGCGGTGGTGCAAGGACGGGCTGCTGGAAGGTTCGGTGCAGTTTTTGAAGTCGGACGGGGAGGTGGGCGATTTGGAATTCTCGATCACTCCTGATTGCATCGGTGCGTGCCATCTGCTGGTGATCCGGGACACCACGGCTCGGCGTCGGGCGGAGGAGAGCCTGCGCAGCGCCTGTGAACAGTGGAAATCGCTCGCGGCCCGGTACCAGTCCTCGCATGCCCAGCTGCTCCGTCAGCGCGATGAGGCGGCCGACGAGTTGGCCAAGTCAATTGCCCAGCTGAAGCGTCGCGTGGCCGAACTGGGATCCGGGAGGACTGTGGATTTGGAGGAGTGCCGGGTTCTGGAGTCGGAGTTGGGCGACATTGGCGGGGCCGTAGCCAAGCTAAAATCCGGGGAGGAGCGAGGGCGCCGAGCCGTGCGGCTGGGGCCAGTGGAGGCTATGCGCAGCCAAGCGAAAGAGTTTGAGCAGCGAACGGGCATTCAGTGCACGGTGTTCTCTCAGATCCGTGACAGCGCCAGCGAAGAAAGTCCGGCGACTCGGCTCTGCCCGATTCTGGAGCAGGCCCTCAGCAATGTGGCCATCCAGGGCAGCGCCACCGCCATTCAGGTGCGTCTGACCCGGGAGTCGGGCCGCTTGGTAATGGAGATTGAAGACAACGGGCCGAACCTTACCGAGGGGCAACTAGCGGACCCCAGGACCTTTCGCTTGTCCGGTGTGAAGGAACAGATTCTCCGCTTCGGTGGAGACTTTATTCTCCAAGGTGCTCCAGGCAAGGGGACGACGCTGCGACTTTGGATTCCCAGCCGGGACAAGCCCGTGTCGCGCAAGGCTCCTTAACTGGAAACCAGCCGATCGAGAGCGCGTCGGACGCCGTCGAAAAGTTCATCCACCTGACGATGTTGGATCACGAAGGGTGGGGACAGGGCTATGAGATCGCGGATTCCGCGAACGATGACCCCTTCTTCGCGGGCGAGCTTGGCGGCCTTCGCCCCTAAAGCGGAGTCTGGTTTCAGGGCCGCTTTCGCCCCCGACGGCACCAACTCCAGCGCGCCGATCAGCCCCATTCCACGGGCCTCCGACACTGCCGGATGGTCCCCCATCTCCCGGAGCTTGGCTTGAAAGTAGGGGCCGATTTCCTGATGCACTCGGGGGATCAGTTGGTCCCTCTCCAGGAGGTTGAGATTGGCGATCGCTGCGGCGGCGGTTGTCGGGTGGCCGCTGTAAGTGTATCCGTGAGCGAAGTAGCCCGCGCGAATGAGGTCTTCCCCAATTTCCTGGCTCACCATGGTCGCGCCGAGAGGCAGGTACCCGCTCGTGATGCCCTTGGCCAGGGTCATGAGGTCGGGATCTAGATTCCACAGCCGGCTGCCGAACCATTCTCCCAAGCGGCCGAAGCCGGTGATCACCTCGTCAGCCACGAACAGGATGTCCTTCTCCCGGCACAAATGACGCAAGGAGGCCAGGTAGCCGGGCGGCGGGAGTATCACTCCGCCGGCGCCCTGAACAGGTTCGATGAACAGCGCGGCGATGGTTTCGGCTCCCTCACGTTCGATGATCCGCGCGGTTTCCGACACACACCATTCGCCGTAGCCGACGGGATCAAGCTCGGTTTGCGCCGCGTAGTGGTGAGGCCCTGGGACTTGGATAAAGCCGGGCAGGGGAAGGTCGAAGGGAACCGTGGTGCTGGGCAACCCGGTCAGGCTGGTGGCTCCGAGCGTCACGCCGTGATAGGAAAAGCTTCTCGAGAGCAGCTTCGTTTTCTGGGGGCGTCCGCGCCACTTGTTCCAGGCGCGGATCATCTTCATCGCCGTCTCGTTGGCCTCCGACCCGGAGCAGCAGAACTGGGTGTATTTGAGCCGGCCGGGCGCTAATTTGGCCAGCTTATCTGCCAGCTCGATCGCCGGCTCGGTGGTGGAGTTGAAGAAGGAGCAGTAGTAGGGCAGCTTCCTCATCTGCTCTTGGACCGCAGCGACGATTTCTTCCCGGCCATAGCCCACATTGACGCACCAGAGGCCGGCCAGACCATCCAGGAGCCTTCGTCCGCGGGCATCGAACAGGTAGCACCCCTCGGCGTGGGTGATCACTTCCGTCCCCATGGCATGCATTTCGGCATGGTTTGTAAACGGGTGCAGATGATGTTCCTTGTCCCGCGCCTGAAGCTCCTGGAAGGCCACGTTTCCCATACCCTAATGAAGCACACCTTGGCCGTTTGCCAACTCACAGGACTCCTTCCGCCGGGGTTAGCGTTCCGGTCGTCCTGTTTCTAGACACCCCTCACTCCCTGTTTGAGCGTGCGCATCCTCCGGTGCTCTGTTGCCTGGGCCTTCCCTCCGAAGGGGTTGGAACCGCCCGCCTGGAGCAGTCCAATTTTTTGTCGATTATAACCCAGATTTGGCCAGTGGCCCTTTGCGCTCGGCGTGTCTATGCCCTAGATTAGGGGCAAGTCAGGGCGAGGGAAGCCGCTGGCTAGAGGAACAATGGCGAAAGGCGAGTTATGGCAAACGCAATGGTGATGGGCATCGGCGGTGTGGGGTCGGTAATCGGCCAGAAGTTGCATGACTACGACTGTTTCGATCGCATTATCTTGGGCGACATCGATACGACCTTCGCTCAGCGGCTTCATGAGCAGACCAAGAAGAGCCGCTTTGAGGTTCAGCAGGTGAACGCCATGGATACCAGCTCCCTGGTGCAGTTCATGAAGGAGCGCAAGATCGAAATCACTCTCAACGCCTGCCCATGCTTCGTGAATCATTCGGTGCTGGAGGCCTGTGCCCAGGCAGGGTCTCACTACATCGATCTGGCTGCGGACATCTATTCCCCTCCTGGGGTGAAGCGCCCCGGAAAGAACTCCTTCGAGGCTGAGATCGAGCGCTTTAACCATCCATTCCTGGACAAGGGTTTGTTGGGCCTGCTGTGCATGGGAATGGATCCGGGCGCGGTCAATGTCTTTGCCCGCTGGGCCATGGACCGGCTGGACACAGCGTCCAGCATTCGGGTGCTCGATGCTGACAACGCCGAGGTCAAGGGTTATCGATTCGCCGTTCTCTTTAACCCGGAAACCCTGTTCGAAGAGCTGGGAGCGGTGCCGTACTATGTGAAGGACGGTCGGGTGGCGACCGGCAAACCGCTGGAAACCGAGGTGGATTGGGTGCGGTTCCCGGAGCCGATCGGCCTGATGAAGACTTACGCTGTGGCCCATGAGGAAGGGGTGAGCTTGGGAACCTATCCCCCGTTTGTGGAAAAGGGCGTGCAGTACTCCGTCTTCAAATACACCCTCTCGGACAAAGTTTATCATCTGGCCAAATCACTGGCTCTGCTCAATTTGGATACGTGGAAGAAGGTGAAGGTGGACGGTGTGGAGGTGGCGCCGGTGCGCGTGGCGACGGCGAACTTGCCCAAGCCCGCACAGTTGGGCGCCACTGTGGATGGCTATTCATGCGTCGGAACGGAAGTTTCGGGCACGAAGGACCGGAAACGCGTGGAGTATTTCGTCTACACCATGGATAGCCATCGGGAGACCTTTGAGCGTTATGGCTATTCGCTCACCGAGGTGCAGACCGGCATCCCGCCGGCGCTGGCCGCCAAGCTGATCGTGACAGGCAAGCTGAAGGAGCGAGGGGTGATGATGCCCGAGGCCATTGATCCGGAGCCTTTCATGGATAATTTTACGAAGGAAGGCCTGCCGATTTTTGTAGAGAAGCGGGAGGTCGAGAGAATGTAGGATCTCCGCGTTGACTCCGGGAATGGAATCCGATGCCTCCAGTCTCAAGCCTGCCGCCGGTCTCTGGATCGGCGGCGAGTGGATATCGCCCCCGCAGCAGGTGGCTGTTCTAAATCCTGCAACCGGCGAGCCGGTGGGCCTCAGCGCGATGGGCACTCGGGTCCACCTGGACTTGGCGGTGGCGGCTGCGCAGCGAGCCTTCGCCGTGTCCCGCCGAGCCCCGCCGTATGAGCGAGCCGAACTGCTTCTGCGGATCGCGGAAGCGGTGGAACGCCGGCAGGCCGAGCTCTCCCGTCTGATCGTGGCAGAGTCTGGAAAGCCCGTGACCCTGGCGGAGGCCGAGGTGAAGCGCGCCGTCCACACCTTCACCGTTGCGGCGGAGGAGGCTCGACGCGTTGCGGGCGAGGTGCTGAGCATGGAGGCCTTTGGCTCTGGAAAAGGTCATCAGGGCTGGGCTCGGCGATTCCCGGTGGGAATCGTCTATGGGATCTCACCCTTCAATTTCCCACTGAATCTGGTGGCGCACAAACTCGCGCCCTGCCTGGCGACGGGGAACGCCCTCATCCTCAAGCCGGCACCCAAAACTCCCCTCACCGCGTGGATGCTCGCGGAGATTCTCGGCGCGGCCGGCGTGCCGCCAGGGCAGGTCAACATCGTGACCTGCTCCAACGAGGATGCCGGACATTTGGTAGGAGATCCGCGGGTGGCCATGACCTCCTTCACGGGCAGTCCCGAGGTGGGATGGAAGATCAAGGAGCGTTCGGGGCGACAGAAGGTGACCTTGGAACTGGGTGGGAACGCCGCGGTGGTGGTTCATGAGGATGCGGACCTGGACTTTGGCATCCCCGCCATTGCCAGCGGTGCGTTTTCCAATGCGGGACAGTCCTGCATCAGCGTCCAGAGGATTCTGGTGCATCGGCCGATTTACGCCCAGTTCCGGCAGCGGTTGCTCGACCATGTCGCGCGCGCGGTGGTGGTGGGGGATCCGCAGGACCGGCGGACCGTCGTGGGCCCAATGATCGACAGTCAGGCGGTAACTCGCGCGCTGGACCTGATTCGAGGGGCGGTGGAGGGGGGCGCCCGAGTGATCGCGGGTGGGACCGCTCAAGGGTTGTTTCTGAATCCAACAATTCTGGAGGAGGTGAGCGACGCGATGCCGATCTGCTCCCAGGAAGCCTTTGCGCCGGTCGTCAACCTGCAGGTCTATGACCGTTTTGAAGACGCGCTCGCGCGGGTGAACGATTCGCGTTTTGGGTTGCAGGCGGGGCTCTTTACCCGGGACTTAACGCGGGCATTTCAGGCGTTCGAGACCCTGGAGGTCGGGGGGGTGCTGATCAATAATGTGCCCACGTTTCGCGTTGAAAACATGCCTTACGGGGGCATCAAGGCCAGTGGATTCGGACGCGAGGGCGTCCGCTATGCCATGGAGGAGATGACCGAGATTCGTTCGATGATCATTCGGCATTCATGAGGGTGGAGGAGACTGAAGGGACACTATGAAACTAGGGAATCTGTTCATCGGAGGAGAGTGGCAGGCGCCGGATGCGGGGGGGAGCCGGGATGTTTCCAATCCCGCGAACAACCGGGTGCTGGAAGCGGTTGCGGAGGCGTCGGCAGAGGACGTGGATCGGGCTGTTCGCATCGCACGGAAGGCGTTCGACGAGGGGCCCTGGCCGCGTATGCGAGCCCAGGAGCGCGCGGCGCTCCTGTTCAAGCTGGCCGACGCCATGGAAGGGCAGGCCGAGGAGTTGGCGCGGCTGGAAACCCTGAACAACGGCAAACCGCTCCGCGAGTCCCGCTGCGATGTGGCGGATGCGGTGGCCTGCTTTCGCTACTACGCCGGCTTGGTTACGAAGCCACTCGGACAGACGTATGAAGTTCCCGATCCTAATATCACCTCCATGGTGGTGCGGGAGCCGATTGGGGTGTGTGCTCAAATCATCCCGTGGAATTACCCCTTGCTGATGGCGGCTTGGAAGCTCGCGCCCGGCTTGGCGGCGGGGAACTGCTGCATTCTAAAGGCGGCCGAGGCAACTCCCCTCACGGCGATGGCTTTGTTTGAGATCATCGCGGGTGTGGGATTTCCGCCCGGATCGGTTCAGCTGCTGCTGGGGGCGGGACCCATCGTGGGCGAAGCCCTGGCTGCGCATCCGGAAGTGGACAAGATCGCGTTCACCGGAGGCACGGCGACGGGACGCAAGATCCTGACTTCCGCCGCAGGAAACCTGAAGAAGGTGAGTTTGGAACTGGGTGGCAAGAGCCCCAACATCATCTTCGCCGATGCCGATATCGATGTTGCGCTCGAGTATGCCTTGTTCGGGATTTTTGCGGGTCAGGGCGAGGTTTGTAGCGCCGGTTCGCGGTTGCTGGTGCAGCGATCCCTGGCGGATCGATTTCTACCGACCCTCGCCGAGGCAAGCTGTCGCATCGTGGTGGGAGATGGAATGGATCCCGATACGGAGATGGGACCGTTGATCACGCGCGCGCATTTGGACCGCGTGATGGGTTATGTTGAGTTGGGAAAACGGGAGGGCGCCGAGGTGCTGTGCGGCGGGCAGCGGCTCACGGAGGGGAGCTTTGCCACCGGAAACTTTATGGCACCCACGATCTTTGTGCGCACCCGACCCTCGATGCGTCTCGTTCAGGAGGAGATCTTTGGTCCGGTCCTGGTGGTGCAGCTGTTCGAGGATGAGGCGGAGGCGGTGAGTTTGGCCAATGGCACTCCTTTTGGGCTGGCAGGCGGAGTGTTCACCCGCGATGTGGCCAAGGGGTTAAGAGTGTTGCAGAAGCTCCGGGCGGGGGTCACCTGGCTCAATACCTATCATCCTACGTTCAACGAGGCTCCCTGGGGTGGTTACAAGCAGTCTGGCCATGGCCGCGAGCTGGGCACCTTCGGCCTCGATGCCTATTTGGAAACCAAGCAGATCAACATTAACCTGAACCCGCAACGGCTCGGCTGGTATCGGAATATCTAGCGGGCTGCTAGGGTTTTTCGGCGATCAGCTCTGCCACGAGTCGGGCCAGATCGCCTCGGGCATTCAGCTCGCGAACAGTGCCTTTGCGATCGATCAGCCAGCGGCTGGGGATGTTGCCGGCATTCAGCTTCAGGATCACCTCGCTGCGATAGGCCTTGCCGTCGCAGAAAAAGCCCCAGGGGAGTTTTTCGGCCTTGGCGAAGTCCTCAATTTTCTTGGGGTCATTGTCCAGGCTGATGCCGAAGATCTCGAGTCCTTGGTCATGGAACTCCTCGTAGGCCTTCTTCAAGCCGGGCAGCTCGCGTTTCCAGGCCCCTGACCAAGTGGCTCCGAAATCGATGAGGATCACTTTGCCCTTCAGGGCGGTGGTGGAGAATGTGCCGCCGGAAATGTTGGTGAGAGTAAGTTCCAAAGGTTTGCCCAGACGGTCAAGGCGGGTGACCAAGGCTTCGCTGGCTTGCTTGACCCGGCCGGTGCTGGAGTTGAGCACCTCGCGCGCGATGGACAGGCCATCGACGCTTCCGACCTGCTCCACGGCGCGCAGCAAACCCTGTTGGAGTTGCTCCTGCTTGGTGGGGAATTCCTTCATGAGTTCCTTAGTCCCCTCGCGAACCGCCGCCGCATAGTCCTTGCGGTTTGCGGTTCCGATCTGGGCTAATTTGCGATCCAGCATGCCTCGTCGGATGCGGAAGCGCTCATCCATCGTAGAGTTGGTATCCATGAGGAAACCTTGTTCGGCCTTCTCGAGTCGGGACACGGCGTTGGAGAGGCCGGCCGACCTGGCATTGCGCAGGGAGTCGAGTTCCCCGCGCTTCGCGCTGGTGGCCCTCGAGTCGCCTGGGAATGTGCTGTAGAAGCGTTGCTGGAGATCAGCCAAGGCCACGGAGTTGCTGGCGCGCTCGAGCCTCCATTGCGTATAGGCTTCGCGGTTGGTGCGGATGATGGCCGTGGGCGGAGTGGCGTTGGTTCGCTTGAGCGATTCAATCTGCTGCCACAGAGCCTCTGCTTCCTTGGAGACTCCTGCCGGGGTTTCCGCCGCGTTGAGACCGCCGAGGAGCAGGCTCATGATCCAGGCCAAGCAGAGACTGCTTTGAACAATGCCGAGAAAAGTGCGAGAGCTGCCAATACAGTTCATGGGCAATTGTCTAGTGAATCCAAGCGTTGATGACAAGGCAAAGCTGGCCGGCTCGCCACCGGGGTGTGCGACAAAAGAGTTGCCCCGAACGGGAAATTCACCATGCTGCCCTCCTGAAGGGCTTAAGACGGCGCCGTGGGGGCCGATTCCTTGATTGCACACATGAACTGGTACTACGCAAAGGACGGACAGCAGCAGGGGCCGGTGGACGATGCGGAATTGGCTCGGCTGGTAGGGGCTAAGACCATTCTGCCGACCACTTTGGTGTGGCGCGAAGGACTTGCCGAATGGCAAGCGTATCAGCAGGTCTGGGTGGCGGGTATGCCGGATTGGCGACCTGTGGGGCCGGGAGTTCCGGTTTCTCCACCCCCTCCCGAGATTCCCCCGGTTGCCTCGGCCGATGGCCGGGTCGCGTGTTCGGAATGTCGCCAGCCTTTCCCGCCGGATCAGCTGGTTGCCTTGGGAGGGCGTTCGGTCTGCGCCTTGTGCAAACCGGTTGTCCTTCAGCGGATGCAGGAGGGGGTTGCTTCTTCGGTCGCTGCGTCCGGCTCAATGCCAATGGACCCCGACCAGCTGGTGCGGAGTTCCGGGGCCCGGGTGGAGCGGTTGGACGTGATGGCGTGCTTGACTCGGAGTTGGGGGTTTCTCAAGGCGGAGCCACTGCTGGCTATCGGATCTGTTGCCATCGTCACGTTCCTCATGATGGCTGGGGGTGCCATCCCCATTCTCTCGTTCTGCATTGGTCTCTTGGTAAATACTCCGCTGATGGGAGGAGTTTGGAGCTTGTTCTTGAAAGCCCTTCGTGGGGAGACGGTGTCGTTTGAAGAGGTGTTTTCGGGATTCACCAAGCGATGGCTTCCCTTAGTCCTGTTGGGGCTGGTGCAGATCGTTGTGGCCGCCGTGGCAGTTGGACCCTTCGCCGGGTTTCTGTTTTTCCTCTTCCAGTCGAATGGGGGGGTGGCTCCGGCGGGCGTGCAGCTCGTCATGGTGGTTGCCCTCTCCCTGATTCTGGTGGTGCTCAGCATCTATCTCAACCTGGCCATGTTTTTCGCCGTCCCGCTCATGATGGATCGTGGATACGGGGTTTTGGACTCCCTCAACGTGAGTCGTCGCATCGTGAATCAGAATATCCCGGTCCTCCTGTTGATGGGGCTGCTGAGCATGGTACTGCTCCTCGGCGGGGTGTTGGCAATATGCCTGGGCTTGGTGGTTGCGATTCCGGTGGCGCTGGGAATGTGGGCCGCCGCCTACGAGGAACTGTGCGGCAGCCGGGTTCCGCCCGTGTAGCTTGCCGTCCTCCTGCGCCGCTGTGGAATTGGCTTGCCCCAAGTGCTCCGCGATTCTGGAAGGCCCCGCTCCGGGGAGCCTCACCCCGATGGTCTGTGGTGGCTGCAATGCCTCGTTGGAGGTTCTGACTTTGCCCGCACTCGCCAGTTCTCCGCCCGGACGGGAGGGGCCTGAGCGACGAATCGATGCTTCGGAGGGCAGCTGCTTTTTTCATCCGGAGAGCAAGGCCCACTGCCCCTGCGATTTGTGCGGCCGATTCCTGTGTTCCCTCTGCGACCTCGAGATCCAAGGTCGGCATCTCTGTCCGTCGTGCTTGGAGTCGGGCCGAAATCGGCAGCAGCTCGACATTTTGGCGCACCGGAGATTTATTCCGGATCGAGCGGCTCTGGTCTTGGCCACTGTGCCTCTGCTGCTCTATCCAGCCCTGCTGTTTACGGTCCCGGTGGGGCTCTACTTCGCCATCCGCTCATTCGGTCCCGCCCGCAGCCTGGTCCCTGAGGGGCGGAAACGACGAGCGGTGGTGGCGCTGGTGCTGTTCCTGTTGGAGGTCATCTTACTGGCCCTAGGACTTCTGGAACTGTTCCGATGAACGTCCCCCCTTCGCCTTCGCCTTCCTACAGCCGGTTGCGAACCCCACGTCTGGGATGGCTTAGGTTTAGTCGGGTATATTTGGCCGCGGACCACCTGCTCCTCGTGGACTGCTCGGGCTTTGAGGAGCGCTATCGCCGCATTCTGTTGGCGGACATCGAGGCAATTGTGATTCGGAGGACGATCTCAGGAGGGTTGATGAGCCTGGGATTGGGATTTTTTGGAACCTCGTTCTTGATGCTTGCCTGGGCGCTGGGCAGCGGCGGGCTCGTGATCTTTGGGGTGCTGGGTGTGGCGCTTCTGATCTCACTCCTCTTCAACATTCTCCGAGGCCCCACCTGCTCGGTCTCCCTCAAAACTCGCGTTCAGCTTCACCAGGTCAAGGCCTTCAGCCGGCTCGCCGCCTCACGCCGATGTGTGGAGCAGCTGCTCCCCCTGATCCAGAGAGCCCAGGCCGTGCCCCCGTCTGACCCGGCATCTGACTCCACCTCCACAGCCGCGGATCTCGCATCTGACGCCAGGCCCAGTTCATCTTGGGCCGCGCCGTCGGGGGAGCCGACACCTCCATCCGCATAGAACCATCATGGCTGTTTCCGCCCTCATCCACCAGCGGTGTTACCATCATGGTCTCCGGGAGGCGGTGGCGCGTTGTCCGGAGTGTCGACGATTTTTCTGTCGGGAATGCATCACGGAGCATGACCAGCGGATGGTGTGCGCTGAGTGCTTGGCCAAAGCCCGGCCGGTGAGGAGGTCCTCCTTCTCCGCCTGGTCGGGAATTGGTTCATCCATCGCCTGGATCATGGGGCTTTGTGTAGGCTTCTTGTTCTTTTATGGCGTGGGTCGTTTCCTTCTGACCGTTCCCCCTGCCTATCATGATGGCACGATCTGGCGCAGGGCCTGGAGTGAGTTACAGGCTCCCTAAGCGGCCGATTGGGTGCGGAGGACCTCTGTCTCACGCCCGTTCCAACGGCGCGCGCGCTGTCGCGCTTGCGTTTCTGTTCGGAACGGTTAGCTTCTCAGTATAGCCGTAACAACCTAAAGGAAGGTTCACCCTCGGTCTCTCGCGGACCGAATGCTCCGGGGGGGCGCTCACTCTTTTTGATATGAAGCCATTCATCTGCCTGCTCGTGGGGGTTCTGCTCAGTGGATCGCTGGCCGTCCGGGCGAAATCCTTTCCGGAAGTGGAATTGCTGCCGGATGGCCAGCTGAGGTTGAGTTGGGAGCTGGATCAGCTGCAGTCCTATCAGCTCGAAGCGGCCGCTCAGCCGTCCGGGCCGTATGCTCCCCTTTCGGGTCGCTTGGCTGGAGGCTCCGGCTCCATTCTGGTGGACCTTGAGCCCAACACTCGGAGCCGATTCTTTCGACTTGCTCCGTTGGATTCGGATGCCTCGAGCTACGTCGCACGGGCAGGAGTTGCTGACCCGTTGGCCATCAGTTCTTTGAGCCGTTGGGTGAAGGGATTGAAAGTCTTGGGTCTGTTTGAGCACACGGTCTACATGGCTCCACTTCAACAGGCTTTGAATTCGGGCTCCGGGTCCCTGGTGCACGCCTTGAAAGGACCGTGGGGGCAGATCCAGGGGAATCATTTAGGCATCCCTCGATGGACGACGAACGGGATTCAGTTCAACGCCGATGGCTCCATCGCCTTTCCTAATCCGTTCGCCCCCGGTTTTCTTTCGGAGTTCAGTCTGCTGGCGGTCTTTGACTCCGATCAGACTTCCACTCGGCTGATCGTTGGGAGTGAGTCTAGGTTGCAGGGACCTTCGCTGCTGGCGGGAGGCAGCGTCTCGCAAGGGCCCAACGCCAAGGAACTTTTCTTTGATTATTCCACCAATGGCGTGACGCCACCCTCCAACTACGGCCATGGAGGACGGCGAACGTTCGTCCGAGGCAATACCGGAGACCCTCAGATGGCGCTCGCAACCTTCAGTCCCGAGGAAGTGACCTGCCAGGCCAACATGGATCTGCGATTCAAGGATCAAGGGGTCTTTCCGCCGGTTTGGAACGGGCATCCCACCTGGCGCATCGGGGCACGTCTGGACGACTTCTTCCCGTTTGTTGGGACGATCAGTTTTGTGGGGATCTTTGATGTGCCGATTTCCGATCAGCTTTATGATCAGGTGCGACGCTTGTACCGCACGACCTTGGGAGTGGGCCTAGGACTGCCAGCCATCAACGTCATGATCGAAGGCGACAGTCTGAGCGAGGAGTCCCTCATCCCGACCTGGGGAGAAGCACTCTTTGAGCAGCCTCACTGGAAGGGTAGGTTCAACAAGCGCAATGTATCGCGGGGGGGGGACGGTATTCCTGAGATGTTGAACCAATATGAGCAGCAGGTCCTTCCCTTTGCTAATCAGCCCGGCAAGAACTATTTGTTCATCTGGGGAGGCGCGCGTGAGATCAAGGAACGATCAGGAGAGCTGGCGTTCGCGGATCTCCGGCGGTATTGGAAAATGGCCCGCGATGCGGGTTACACCATCGTCGCCTTCACCATCCTGCCCAATGGGGAGCCCACGCCACAGGTGCCCCCGCGACGGCAACGGTTGAACGAACTGATTCGAGCCGCAACGGCTGACTACGACGTCCTGATCGACATTGCGAGCCACCCGCAGCTCCAAGATCCCTTTGATCTGAATTACTATCTAGAAGACCGGGTTCATCTCCGCTGGGAGGCGAACGTGCTCATCGCTGAAACAATCAATCGGCTGATTCCCAATCCCTAACTGGATCGTGCTCGAACTCTAGAACTGGACCTGGAGATACTCGCAACGGGTGGTGGCGTTGAAGCAGGTGCGAGTGAGGGAGGCGGGCAGCAGTGCGAACTGGCCTGGTTTGAGTTCGATGCTCTGGCCTTCTGCGCTGATGGTGAGGCGACCTTCGAGCAGGCCGATGATCTGGGCTCCGGTGGTGCGCAGATAAAAGCGCTCGCCGCGGCGGATCTGTGTGGTGTTGATTCGAAACAGCGGATCATCGACCAGATAGCGGAATTTGAACGCGCCTTGGCCCACTTCTTCAGGACGGATCAGCAGCGGTTCGTAGTCCTCGAAGTTGATGCTCCGCAAGGACTGGGGAATGTGGAGTTCCCGGGGTCTGCCATCCAGCCCGGTGCGATTCCAATCGAAGACGCGGTAGGTGGTGTCGGAGTTCTGCTGCACTTCGAAGATCACATTTCCGGCCCCGATGGCATGCACGCGGCCCGAGGGCAGAAACATGGCGTCTCCTTTTTGAACCGTGTGGGTGTGCACGCAGTCCCCGGCTTTGCCTTCCTGCAGCGCCTTTTCGAACAGCTCACGGGTGACACCGCGCTTGAGTCCCGCCTGGAGCGTCGCACCCGGCTTCGCCTCATACACATACCACATCTCGGTCTTGGGCTCGCCTCCGAGTTCGGCGGCTTGTGCCGCCGGTGGATGCACCTGAAGCGACAGGACCTCCTGGGCATCCAAAATTTTGACCAGCAGTGGGAAATGGGTCCAGGTTCCCCGGCTGGGACCCAGCAGATCATCCGCCCGATGAGCCATGAGCCAATGGAGATCGGTGCCGGCGAGCGGACCATTGGCGATGGTGCTCACGCTTCCGGGGCGGTCGGAGATTTCCCACGATTCCCCAATGAGCTTGCCTTCGGGAAGTGCTTTTCCAAAGAGGCGCTCCAGACTGCGTCCGCCCCACACGCGTTCCATCAGGATTGGTGTGAAGGTCAGGGGATAGAGCGGCAACCGCTCAGGATCGTTCATGATGGCAGGGAACTTGGATGGCATCAGATCCACCGGGGGCCTGGAGCGCTTGAGCTCGTCCGCCGGCGGGGTGGAAGCCTGGGGTTAGGCGGCCGAGGGTTGCTTCTCCAGGACCTTGCCAAAGCCGCGGAACTTGGCGTAACGCTGTTGCAGTCGATCGGGAATGCTCAGGGCCTGAAGTTCACCCAGGATTTTAGTCAGGTGATGCTTCATGGTTTCTGCCGTGCCCGCAGCGTCGTTGTGTGCGCCCCCCAGAGGCTCGGCGATGATGCCGTCGACCAGCCCGAGTTCCAGGAGATCCTTGGCTGTGATGCGGAGCGCGGCGGCAGCTTTGGCCGTCGCCGCCCGATCCTTCCAGAGGATGGCCGCGCAGCCTTCCGGACTGATCACCGAGTAGTAGGCATTTTCGAGAATCAGCACCCGCTCGGCGACTCCGATTCCCAGCGCGCCTCCCGATCCGCCTTCGCCGATGACGACCGCGATGATCGGTACCTGAAGGAGCATCATTTCGCGGAGATTCACCGCGATGGCTTCGGCGATGTGACGCTCCTCAGCGCCGATGCCCGGGTAAGCCCCGGCGGTGTCGATCAGGCTGATGATGGGCAATCCAAATTTATCCGCCATTCGCATGAGCCGAAGCGCCTTGCGGTAGCCCTCGGGATGCGCGGAGCCAAAGTTTCTACGGATGTTTTCCTTGGTGTCCCGCCCTTTTTGCGTGCCGATGACCATGACCTTGGTCTCACCCAAGCGGGCAAACCCGCCGACGACGGCCTGGTCGTCTGCGTAAAGCCGGTCCCCATGAAGCTCATGAAAGTCGGAAAAGACCGTCTTGAGGTAGTCCATGGTGTACGGGCGTCGCGGATGTCGCGCCAGCTGCACACGTTGCCAAGGGGTCAGGTTGGAGTAGATCTGCTTCCGGGTCTCGACGATCTTGGCCTCGATTTGGCGGATCTCTTCTTCGAAGCTGATTCCCAAGGAATGGGTCTCCGGATGCTTCTTCAGCTCCTCGAGCTTCCGTTGGAGCTCGAAGATCGGCTTCTCGAAATCCAGCTGATGTTTCATAGAGGGCGTAGTTTACCAACGTCCGTTGGTTTGGAAAGCGCTAACCGGGAAAAGCTTGGACTAGAACAGTTTGTTGACAGCAATGCCTAGGACGCTCAGCGGCCCTTGATCTTCAAGGCCTTCGGTGGCTTTTTCCACTTTCTGCAAGGTGAGCTTAATATTCTTAAAGAAGCTTTCGTCGTTCACCAGTTTGCCGACCGACCCTTGACCCCGGTTGATCTTTTCCATGATCTCCTTGAGGTTGCTCATGGCGGTGGTGGTTTCGCGATACAGCGCCTCATCCTTCATGAGCAATCCCAGCGTTCCCTGCCCGCTATTCAGATTCGACACCGATTTTTGGGCGTCGCTGATCAGCAGTTTGACGTCGCCGATCGTCGAATCGAGTTTTCCGACCGCGCTCATGGCGGTGGTGAACAGCGAGTCGTCATTGATGAGCTTGCCCAGGGTTCCTTTGCCGGTCGCGAGGTTATCGGATACGGTTCGGAAGTTGGACAGGATCGCGGTGAGACGCTCGTTGTTGTTCTTCATGAAGTCGGTGAGAGGTCCCAGGAGTCCGCTGATATTCTCGGTGCTGAAGCTCTTGGTAAGGCCCTCCACTCCGGACGCCACGCTCTCCAGCTTAACCATGAGAGTGCTCAGGTCGGCCTGTTCGTAAGTGGTGAGAGAAAAGCCTTCCTGGGCGCGCAGGCTGTTGGTCGGGGAGCCGAACTCAATGGACACGAAATTCTGTCCCATGAGGCCGGTGAACTTGATGGCCGCCTTGCTGTCGGTTTTGATCTCGGCGTCTGGCTGGGTGATTTTCATCGTGACGCGCGCAAAGCCGTTGGTCAGATCGATGGAATCCACCTTGCCCACCTCGACGCCCGCCATCTTGACCGCATCGCCTTTGCGAAGCTCCTGGGCGTTCTTGAAGCTTGCATGGATATGGTAGCCCTTTTTGAAAAAGTCGGCGGCGCCGATGAGTTCGAGAATGATCACGCCCGCGATCAGCGCGAACGCAAAGAAAATCCCCAGCCGGGTTTCCAGTGTGTTTTTCATGGTCAGTCTTCTTTTGGTTGAAACTTAAAGTCAGCGGTTAGGAATTTGCGGATAAAGGGATGATCGCTCCGGCGCACTTCGGCAGGGGTGCCGACGAACAGGATCTCGCCCTCGGACATGATCGCCATGCGGTCGGCCACTCCGAACGCGAGGTCGCGGTCGTGGGTAACCACTAGGGAGGTCACGTGAATGCGTTCTTGGAGAGCCAGGATCTCCTCCCCAATGGTGATGGTCATCAGCGGATCGAGCTCGCTGGTGGGCTCATCGTAGAGGATGAGTTGGGGATCGATCACCAGCGCGCGGGCGATGGCCACGCGCTTTTTCATCCCTCCGGAGAGTTCCGAGGGCATCTTATTCTTGACGCCCTTGAGCCCGAGGAACTCGAGCTTCTCCGTGACAATCTTGTCGATCTCCGCCGGTTTCTTCAGCCGGTGCTCGGCGAGGTAGAGCCCGACGTTCTCGGCGACGGTCAATGAACTCAGCAGTGCTCCCGATTGAAACACCATCGCGAGCCGGTAGCGCTGCGCGACATCCGTATGGAGGATGGACTGGTTTTCCAGCAAAATCTCCCCCTCGTCCGGAGTTTCCAGGCCGATGATATGCTTGAGCAGGACGCTTTTGCCGCTGCCGCTGGGGCCCATGATCACGAAGATCTCGCCGCGTTCCACGCTGAGGTCGATGCCTTTGAGCACCGGCTGCTCGTGGTAGCTCTTCCGGAGCCCGCGAACGCTCACATTGATGCTATGAGTGGCCGGCTCAGTCATAGTCGAAAGTGATCAGGAAGCGGGTGAGGTAGTAATCCGCGATCAGAATCATCACGATGGAGTTGACCACGGCCTTGGTCACGGAGCGGCCGATGCCCCGCGGGCCGCCGATGGTGGTGAGTCCCTGGTGGCAGGAGACCGTGCCGATCATAAAAGCGAACACGAGGCTCTTGACCAACCCATTCATGATGTCCTTGAAGTCGACGACATCCTTGAGGTTTCCGAGGAAGGTCTGAAAAGTGATGCCAATCTGGTGGTTGACCACGGAGACGAACGCGCCGCCAAACCAGCCCACCAGCATGGAGAAGAGCACCAGCAGAGGCAGGGCGATGCAGATGGCCACCATCCGGGGCAGCACCAGGTAGTGAATCGGATTGATGTTCATGGTGCGCAGCGCATCGATCTCCTGGTAGACCTGCATCGAACCGATCTCCGCCGCCATGGCCGAGCCGATTCGGCCGGCGATCAAGACGGCCATCATGACCGGGCTCAGTTCTTTGGCCAGGGAGATCCCCACCAAACCGCCCAAGGCCGACGCCAACCCACGCTCGGCCAGAACGGGCCCGCTTTGCAGCGCCACGACCCCGCCAATGAACAGCGAAATCACGCACGCCATGAGCAGGCTGCAGTTGCCGATCTCAAAGAGCTGTTCGAGAATCTTACGCCTCTGGCGGAACGAGTTGGGCAGGGCGGCGATGGTCCGGCCCAGCATCAGGATGATTTCGCCTATGTTCTGAAACATGTGTCGATCAAGGGGCTGGGGGCGTTGACGGTTGGCCGGAGCCCGCATCCGGCTTCGAGGCCGACTGGACCGCGGTTCCGGATTTTCCTATCGGGCAGTAAAATAGCTTCATTCGCTTACCATCAGCGCCGGTCTGATACTGGAAGAGACCGAACAGGAGCGAGCATTTTTTGCGGGTCGGGGTGGTTTCCCGACGGTACAGGTTCCACAGCAAGGACTCGCTCCGCGCTCCGGTTTTAGGGTTGGATTCCGATCGCCAGAGAGACCACACGGGCGAGTAATCTCTCTCGATGCTCTTGCTGGTCGGGAGCAAGGGTTCCAGGAGGGCCAGAGCCTGAAACCGTTGGCGGCCCTGAAAGTCGCGTCGGTAGGTAAAGAGCGGCCAGGCGTTCATGCGATGCAACTCCTCGCCCGTATCCACGTTCCGCTCGCGCAAGTCCGAAAACGCATAGATAAGGAAACGATGGTGATCCCGCGCAAACGGAGGGGCATCGACGTGGCTGCCGCGATAGAATGGCCAGAGGTAGAAGCTGGTACGGAGGGTGGGTGATTGCGATCGACTGAACAACGGCCAAACCCGGTCGGTATGCTTGCCCTCCCCGCGGGCGAAGACGACGAAAGGCCAGGGGGCATCCCATTCTCGATAGCCCTTCTCGCGGTCGATAGTCCGCCGGAAACCAATCGGCCAGGGAAACGCCCAGGAATCGCGCATTGGGGACCTTTCCGAGCTAAACAGTGGGGCCAGCACCAGGCTCCGGAGTTCATTGGTGGTGCCGATCCGTTCGCGCTCCTTGAGAAAAAAGGGCCAGGCGAAGAAGAACTTTTCGTGGCCGGGAATCTCCTCCAGTTCGTCCCACATGTTGGTTCGTTGGGTGACCGGCTTGTGCTCACTGCCGACCAGCGGCCAGGCCTGCCATCCGCGCACCCCCGCACCTTGCCGCCAATGGAAGAAGGGATACAGGTAGTTGTCCGTCACTACGCCGCGCTTCTTGCTCTGCACATAGAGGGGAAGCATCACAAAATGAACCTCATCCCGGAAGAAGCGGTTCTTGAACGTGCCGTAAAACGGGAAGTAGGCGGTGTAGTTGTTGGTTGGGTCCTTGGAACGCTGTTGGAAGTAGAACGGGAAGAGATTGAAGCGTCGCTTGTCCGAGCCCTCCATCGTTTGGTTTCCTGAAAAGTTCAACCACTGGAACAGCTGCCATCGGGTCTCGCTGCCAAACCGGTCGTAGGTCAGAACCGGGTACAAAATGTCCAGTTCGGCCGACTCGGTGCCGGCGTCCTCGGTCCAAGTCACGAACGGCGGGATACCCCAACCACTGGTCTCTCCCTTGCGCTCCTCAAAATACAAGGGCCCCAACCACTCCTCCCGCTCCCCCACGTCCAGCGTCAGGGAGAAGCGGTCAAAAGCCGGTCCAACGTCCGGACCATCATCAAGCCCCGATGCCGTTACAAGATGCGAGATCGGTATGAATGTAAGTAATGCAAAGACAAGTATTTGTGCCAAGTGCCTGAACATGAAAGAGTCGCCCAGACGAGGCCGGAAGGCCGCCCGGGAGTTTCTGGAATCCCCGATAAGCATAAAGGGGATCCGAATGGGATTAAACCCATCCATTTGAATAAGGCAATTGACTTTCAAGGGCATTCCAATAACTTATTTGCACGATTGAGGTTTTATCCTCGGTTCCTCCCGACCCAGTGTTGACTGTGCATTGTCACACTGGGTTTTTTCTTATCGACCAGCCCATCCGCTCGAGCAGATTGAGCAGTGCCGGGAGGAACGTCAGTCCCGCCAGCATACAAGTCGCGACCCCGATGGACATGATGGTTCCCAAGCTCTCGATTCCTCGGTGTTTTGCGAGGATCAGGCTTCCGAAGCCGGCAATGGTGGTGAGTCCGGACACCAGCACGGCCTTACCGGTGCTTCGCGCCAAGATGCTTGGATTATTCTCTTCTGCATAGCGATTTAGTATGTGGATGCCGTTGGTGACCCCGATACCCACCAGGAGGGGCAGAGTCATGACATTGGCTGGGTTGAAGGGAATCCCGTAGTATCCCATCAATCCACCCATCCAAATCGCTCCCAAGAAAACGGGGACGAGCGCCAATAAGAGACAGCTGATCCGACGAAAATGGATCAGCACCAGCACCGAGATGGCGGCGAGGGAGTAGTACGCCGCCTCAACGAAGCTGTCCTTCAACAGGGTCGTGTACTCCAGGAGCTGCACCGGTGTCCCGGTGACCGTGGGCAGTACCCCACGCAGCTCGGCCACGAATTCTTCCTGGGCGGCCCGCTCCCAGATGTTCTTTTTGGGATACACCTGCAGCAGGTATTTGCCGGTGACGCCCACAAAGCGCTCCCGGATTTCCTGGGGGATGTCTTGCTCGCTGAGATTTGGCTGGGTCGATTGCTGCTTCAGCAGGCCCAGCATGTGGTGCACGTCATTCAACAGCGCCTGCTGGTATCTGGCCAGGCGCTCGGCCACCCAGGTTTTTTCTCCTGCCCGCATTTCGTTCAGCAGATCTCCGATCTCGCTGCGGAGGACTTTCAGTGTTTGGTGGAGATCCGGCTTTTCCTTCACGGTCAGGTCCATGGCCAGGGTGAGATAGCCATGGAGGGCGAACAGCGTTTGGTTGAGAGCCATGAGATCCACCGGACGCGCGTCGGCGGGTGAAAACTGGATCGGGGCCAGCAGTCGCTTCACGCGCTGGATCAGCGGAATCTTGGGCTCGGTGCTTTCCGCCAGCATGGGCACGAGGGAGTCCACCGAGCCGACGCTCGGCAGTTTCTCAATCTCCTGCTGGAGACGCAGGGCCTCGGCGCGATCATCGGCGACGACCGCCCCATAGAGCACGGATCGGGTGGAGGATTGAATCAGCTTGTCCTGATAGACCACTGCGGCCAGGCCCTCGCTCTGCATGTTCAGGAGGTTGTAATCAAACCGGACGCGCTGGAGCGACTGCCAGGACCAGGCCGTGATGGCGGCCACGAGCAGCGTCACGGGGATGGGATGACGAAGCCAGAGCTGTTCTAGTTTTGCGCGACGATCCACTCCCGCGGCCTCCTCCTTCTGCAGGACCTCGCCTTTCTCCTGATCGATCTGATTCTGCGTCCCGCGCAGCAGCAGGACGGGCAGCAGCGTCATCATGGGAATCAGGCTCACGATCATGCCTCCACCGCAGATGATTCCCATCTCACGGATGCCTTGAAAATTGGTGAACGCCATGGCGAAGAAGGCGCCTGCGGTGGTCAGCGCCCCGGTGAAAATTCCGACGCCCGTATTCACGATGGCCTTCTCGATCGCTTCCCGTTCGCTTTTCCCCTTCCGCAGCTCCTCCTCATAGCGAGTGATGAGATGCACGCCGAAGTCGATCGCCAGCCCGATCAGGATCGGGAAGAAGGTGATGGTCAGAATATTCAGGTGACCCACTGCGAGGGTGGTGAAGCCGATGCTGTAGGCCAGTCCCACCAGGAGGCAGAGATTGGCTTTGAGCGGCCGTCCCGTCTCATGATAGCCATAGATGAAGATCAAGGCGACGGCGATGAGAGCGACAATGGTAGCCAGAGTGCTGTCATCTTGCGACTGGCGCATTTCGTCCACCTCCAGCACCGGTTCCCCGGTGAGCCCGACGTTCAGGCCCGGAACTTCGATTTGGGTCCGGGCGATGAGCTGTCGCATTTTGTTGATGGCCTTCCCGGTCATCTCGTCCGATTTGGCCTTGGCGACCAGCAGGAAGATATGGCCATCGGCCATGGTGATGTACATCTTCTTCTGCGCGTCACTGCCTCCGTCGAAGAGCGCCGTCACCCCTGGGGAAGGTGGAGTGCCTACCCGGCGCAAGCTGTCGGTGGCCAGCGCCACAATCCGGCTCAATGCCGGGATGGCTTGGACCAGTTTTTCCCCCTGTTCCTCGTTGTCGCGTTTCGCGGTTCTGAACTGTCGGTTGACCTCGGCAAAGAGGGCCACCAAGTTGGTGGCTTGGGCGAATTGTTGGATCGAGGGGGCAAACGCTTCCAGCTGATCGCCCAACGATATAAGGTCATTGGTGGGAGCGAAGAGCAACGCTTTCGTCCCCATCATAGTTAGGTCGTGGCGATAGAAGATGCCGGTGACGAGATTCGTCTCCGCCTCCAGATAGGCTCCGAGTCGTTCGACGAACTGGCGGTTTTTTTCGAGATTCTCACTCTCCACCACCACGACCAGATCGTCCTGAACCGGAAACTCGCGGCGAAACTTGCGGAACAGCTCGTGGTAGGCCTTGTCGGATCCGACCAGGGAGTCACGGCTGGTGTTGAATTCCAGATTCTCGTAGGTGTACCACAGGCACAGGGCGGTGAGCAGAAGCTGTGGATAGAGGAACGCCTTTCGATGCGAGTAAATCGCATCGGAAAGCCATTGAAGGCAGCGCGTGCTGACGGGTGAAGGAGATTCAGGCATTCGCTGGCTTAGGTGAGCCGGGCGGCGTGGGTCTTACCGAAGGCCCCCGATCGGGAGGTCGGGCCTGCGGGGTGCAGGGCAGGGAATCCCTTGGAATCTTCAATCGGAAAATTCGGCATTCGAGTAGACTTCCTTCACGTCGTCGTGGTCCTCAATGACCTCGATCAGTCGGTTTACTGCCGCTTTCGCGGCGTCGTCGGCCAGCGGCACAGTGATCTCCGGAAGGGAGGTCACCTCGGCGACTTCGCATTTAATTCCTTGGGCGTCGATTTGTTTATGGACCGCCTCGAAATGCCCTGGATCCGTGATAATCTCATACCCGTGTTCGTCGGTCTTGAAATCCTGGGCTCCGGCTTCCAGGGCGAGTTCCATCAGACGGTCCTCAGCGATGGATTCCTTGGCGACGACGATCTGGCCTTTGCGATGAAACAGGCGGCTTACTGCGCCCGCGGTGGCAATGGAACCGCCATTCTTGCTCAGCAGGCTGCGGATCTCCGCGGCGGTCCGGTTCCGGTTGTCGGTGCTCAGTTCCACGAGCATCGCTACCCCGTGTGGGCCGTAAACCTCGTAGGTGAGGTCCTCATAGACCACCGTCTCGCCTGCCCCGGTGGCTTTTTTGATGGCTCGGTCTATATTGTCGTTGGGCATATTGGCCCCACGGCATTTGAGCAGGACCATGCGCAATCGCGGGTTCATTCCGGGATCGGCGCCTCCCAATTTGGTGGCGATGGTTATCTCTTTGCCGAGTTTAGCGAAGATTTTGCCTCGTTTGGCGTCGATGCCGCCTTTGAAGTGCTTAACCTTCGCCCATCTACTATGTCCTGCCATATCGGTCGTTTACGGTCCGGTCGTTTCCAGTCGTTTGCCTATCTCTCAAACGTGCGTCTTAATATCAACGTGCAGCTAGCCGGGCGGGACCGGTCGTCGCTCATGGGACAGACCGGTTCCATTCGGATTACACTAGCAAAGGGCCATACCTACATGGCCCCAAGGCAAGGTCAAGCGCGGAAGGACGCATATTTTAAGGTGACCATGCCGAACAGTCCTTGGTAGCGTCTAAACCATCAAACCTAATGCTATGAACCCATTGGGATCTAACCCAGCGGAGGCAGGCGCCTCCAGTTCGCCTGGATCGGCGAACGAAGTTGTTGTCGCGGTGCGCGGACTGACCAAGGTCTTTAGTGACTTTTGGGGCCGGCCCAAGGCCCGGGCCGTCGACAATGTGGACTTCGAGATCCGTCGCGGAGAAATCTTCGGCCTGCTGGGCCCCAATGGCTCGGGCAAGTCGACCACGGTCAAGATGCTGCTCGGGCTGTTGAATCCGACCAAGGGTCATATTGAGATCTTTGGTCATTCTCCCCGCCATGTGGCGACCAAGTCCAAGATCGGTTACCTCCCGGAGGAATCCTACCTATACCGGTTCCTCAACTCGAAGGAGACGTTGGATTTCTTCGGTCAGCTCTTTCAGATCGAGGCTAAGGAGCGGGCGCGCCGTTCCGACCAATTGCTCGAAATGGTCGGCCTGAGCCAGGCGAATACCCGCGCGGTAGGGGAGTTCTCCAAGGGCATGCAGCGACGCATCGGGCTGGCCCAGGCGCTGATCAACGATCCTGACCTGATCATTCTGGATGAACCCACCGCCGGACTGGATCCGATCGGATGTCGCGAGGTCAAGGATGTCATCGTCGCGTTGGCCCGCCGTGGCAAGACCGTGATCCTGACCAGCCACTTGCTCGCGGATGTTGAAGATGTCTGTGACCGGGTGGTGATCTACTACGGGGGGCGCATTCAAGCCATGGGTCCGCTCCACGATCTCCTCGCTCGGCCGGATTCCTTGCGCATCACGACTCCGGTGCTCTCACGGCCGACCCTGGATCGTGTGCTGGAGATCATTCGCAGCGAGGCGGCGGCGGACAAAGTGAAGGTCGACAATCCCACCCAGAATTTGGAGAGCTATTTTCTGGATGTGGTGGAACGGGCGCGTCAGTCCGCGTCGGCCACTTCCGGGGCGACGTCCGGAAACCGCGTGGCAGCCTATCTTCGCGGGGATGAGGCGTCGGGGGGAGCCTCCTCGAACAAGGTCCTGGAACGGCTGGTGGCGGCGAGTCCCGCGACGGCCGCCGATCCGGCGTCCCCCTCGCTGGCCCCGGCCGCTCCGGTGCCCAACGAAAAACTATCCGCCTTGGTCAAAGGTGCTCCCAAGACTTCCCCGTCAACAGCCTCCGTTTCCCCGACCGAGGCTGAGGCGGCTGCTCCGGCTCCCTCGGCCGCGTCGGCCCCGAGTCCGGAATCGGTGGCGCAAGCCAACGAGAAGTTGGCCAACCTGCTGCGCAAGCCCAAGTCCTAGCCGCGCATGAAACCATTGTTAGCCATCGCTCGCCTTACCTGGAAGTCAGCCTTTCGGTTCAAGCTGTTCTGGGTGCTCGCCGTCCTCTTGCTCGGCGCGGTGGTGGGTTTGCCGCTCATCTTGAAGGACGACGGCACGGCGCGGGGATTTGTGCAGATCCTGCTGACCTACACCCTGAGTGTGACCAGCTTTCTGCTCGGGTTGGCGACGGTGTGGCTGGCCTGCGGGAGCCTGGCTCGGGATGTCGATGAGTGCCAGATCCAGATGGTGGCGGTGAAGCCGGTTGGCCGCTGGCAGATCTGGCTGGGCAAATGGCTCGGAATCCTGGCCTTGAACACCGCGCTTCTGGGAGTGGCCGGCTTGGCTACCTACAGCCTCCTCCATTGGCGAGCCTCGAGACTCCATCCGATTCAACAGGAGATCCTTCGTCAGGAAGTGATGGTGGCCAGGGCGGGGTTCAAACCCGAACCTTTGAATCTGGAAGAGGAGATTCGGACGCGTTTCAACCAGGTGCCCAATGTGGCCACGATGCAGCCGGAGGACCGGGCGCAAACCTGGCAGACGATTGCCGAGCAGGTCTACGCCGGCGCCCAGATTGTTCCTCCGCGCTCCACGCGCGTCTGGCGATTCGATCTCGGACTGCCAGCCACGCAGCTAGGGGATCAGCCTCTGTTCGTTCGGGTCAAGTTTTACGCCGCCTCCACCAACGATGCCGGTTTGTACGGCGGGGTTTGGCAATTCAGCACCCCGGGGTCCACCGAGCGGGGCGATCTACCGCCGATGCGCCTTGCCTCGGATTCCTTTCAGGAGTTTCGGATTCCCAGCAATCTGGTGGACTCGCAAGGGCGGCTCCTGGTCTTTTTTCAAAGCCGGGAGGATGTAACCCTGCTGTTTCCTCTGGATGAAGGCATCGAGATCCTCTATCGCGACGGGAGCTTTGGTTTCAATTTCTTCCGCGGCCTGGGCATTCTGCTCGCTTGGCTGGCGCTCCTCGCTGCCTTGGGGCTCGCTGCCGCCAGCATCACCTCGTTTCCGGTGGCCGCCTTTTGCTCGTTGAGCGTGCTGGTCGTCATCATGTCCAGCGGGACGTTGGCGGATTCGGTCAGCAACCAGACGGTGATCGGCGGTCGACCCGACGAGTTTCAAACTGTCCGTCCGGTCCTGGACGCCTTGTTCTTGCCTCTCTTCAAGGGTATTCTGGCGGTGGTGAAGTTGATTGATGTGGCCTCGCCCGTGGATTTGCTCAGCACGGGTCGCAGCGTGACCTGGATCCTGCTGGCTTCGGCATGGCTGCAGATCGTGGTGGTGGCCGGCGGATTCTTCGCCGTGCTGGGGATCTGGCTGTTGAATCGGCGCGAGTTGGCTACGGCGCAATCGGCTCACTAGCCGCGTGGAAATGTTATGCATCGGATCTACAAGCAAGTCCTGACGGTGGTGGCGGTGCTGCTGCTGGCTTTGTCCGGTTTGTTGCAGCGATCGCTGGATGTTCAGCGGCTCGATCCCGTGATGGGGTTGAAGCAGGCCGCCATCCTGGAAAATGCCCCTCCGCTGCTTGCGTTCACCAGCGTGGCTCTGGGGAGTTTTCGTGGTCTGATTGCGAATGCGCTGTGGATCCGAGCGACTCAGCTTCAGGAGCAGAGCAAGTTCTTCGAGATGGTTCAGCTGTCGGACTGGATTACCAAGCTCGAGCCCCGGATTCCCCAGGTTTGGTCGCACATGGCCTGGAACATGGCCTACAACATTTCGGTTCGGTTCACGTCCCCCACCGACCGTTGGCGCTGGGTCATGCGGGCAGTGGAGCTGCTGCGGGACGAAGGGCTTCGTTACAATCCCACGGAGGCCGACGTCTACCGCGAGCTGGGCTGGTTTTTTCAGCACAAGATCGGCTACTTCCTGGACGAGGCGCATCTTTACTACAAAGGAGCCTGGTATGCGGAGATGAACACCGCCTTGGGCGGTGCCGCGACCAATATCACGATGCTGGTCAATCCGGACTCGGATGAGTTGAAACAGCGCGCGGAATCGCTCTACAAGCGGTACAAGCTCGATCCCGCCCTCATGGCTGAGGTCGAATCCAAGTATGGTCGGATGGAGTGGCGGCTCCCTGATCCCCACGCCATCTACTGGGGATATCTGGGTTTGAAAAACTGCACGGAGAACCCTGGAAACCGTGAAACCTTGGTGACGCTTCGCCGGCTCATCTATCAGTCCCTTCACTCTCTGGTTCTCCGGGGCCGGATCATCAACTTCACGAAGGATGGACGACCTCAAACCGCTCCGGATCTCGATCTGATCCCAGTAGCCAACCAGGGCTATCTCGAGATGATCAAGGAGGAGAAAACCGTGCGGGTTACCGGCATCGATGTCGCCTATCGAAATTTTCTTCGCGAAGTGGTCTACCAGCTGTATGTGAACAATCGCAACGCGGAAGCGGAGCAATGGTTTCAGCAGCTGAGGCAGCGTTTTCCCGACTTCACCGAGGAGCAAACCGAGATGGAGCCCTATGCGCTGATCCGCCTTAAGGAGATCATCGACGATGGGAACGTTCAGCGGATCAAGCCCATCATTCTGGGATTCCTCAAGAGCGCGTTCTCGCAGATGTCGATTTTGAAGATGAATGAGGCGCTGCGCTACGAGACGCTGGCGCGGGTGATCTACGAGGACTTCCAGAAGCGTTTTGGCTACACGGAGCGCGTTCGCCTGCAGGACTTCGAGGAGTTGCGCAAGGAGGCATTGCGCGAACTGTTGGATCCCGAGACCGGGTTGTATCCGGAGCTGCAAGCTCGCCTCAAGACCCGCCTAGGAATCGAGTCCGTCACGAACTTGGTGAACCAGTTCAAGGTTCCGGACACCAACATGATTTACGGGGTGACTAACCGCGTCATCGGCTTGAGCATTGACAAGGCACCGAGTGGTCCGCCGCCAGTTTCCGTCCCTCCTAAGCCGTAAGAGATGCGGGTGGAGGGCACCCGAGTTGAAACGGTTTTGGGCTGGTAGGGAGAGACTCTGTCGAGCCCATGAATGCTCGGCGTTCGAAAGGGTGGAAGGAGCCGCGGCGAGGAGCGCATCAGGGCCATCAACGTCGAAAGTTCCCTCCCCGGGGTGCGCCCTCAACCTAAAACGGAGAATGGATGGCCCGCGAAACACGCCAACCACGCGAAACCGAACGAAGTTGCCATAGCCGGACTGCCTCTCCCAAAAAGGGGACCTATGGTCCGATTGAGTTTAGAGTTCTGATCTCGTCGAGCCCCTCACTAGAACTAGGGCCTAACCAAGGTCGAATCCAACGGTATCCCCTAGTTTACGGGATTGTTGGATCCGAGCGAACTGGCAGGCTCATGCGAGGATGTCTCACATGACACGAGTGAATCGTAATAGGAGCGGATCGGCCCACCAGCAGCGCTTGAGCGGTCGTTCCTTACGGACCTCGAGGCGTTGGCTGCTCTCCCTTCTATTGCTACTGCCGGGCCTATTCCCTGTCGGCGCCGCCGAACTTCTGGCGGCGCCATCCATACTGACAACGTTTCTCTACGATGCTGATGGCCAGCGGGTGGGGAAGCGAGTTGTCGAGTGGGACGAGGTCGAGCAGCGATGGCGAACGAATTTCACCCGCTTCCTGATCGATCCGCAGCATCCAAGTGGTTATGCGCAGCGAGTGGCAGAGCGAGGGGAAGACGGGGAAGGGGATCGTAGCTACCTGCATGGGCTGCATCCGATCGCGGAAGCGGCGATGGATCGAGTGAGCTATGCGTTGGTAGACGGGCATCACTCGGTGCGTGGGCACGTGAAGGATGGGGGGACGTTGGCGGACCTCCGCGGCTATGATGCCTTCGGCAGCCCCTTGGTCGCACTAATGGAGCCAACGCGAACGGTCGCCGAGGAGGATCGAGAAGCAGCAGGTTATGCAGGCGAGTTCTATGATCCAGCCAGCGGGCTGCAGGACCTGCGCGCCCGGCAGTATGAACCTGACGTCGGCCGCTTCAGAACGATGGACTCCTACGAGGGGCAGCGGGAACTGCCGGCGGGGCTGCATAAATACAGCTATGCTCTAGCCGATCCTGTCAACAACACGGATCCCAGTGGGTACGACCCCAGCCTCACGATTTCAGGTCAGGTCTCTATTCAGACGATCTACCAAAACTCCCAGGCGCTTGGTGGAGGAACCTTGGCAACATTCGCGCACTCTGTCAGGGGATCGCTCCTTTACCGAATTGGAACCTATGCGGTTTTGGGAACTACAATCGGCGGAAACATTGCGCTCGTTACGGATGCTGTGTTGGAAACCCAGCCACGGTTTCTGAATTTTAAGCGGGCACCCTCACTCGAGGAGGATGGCGAACCGCCGGGTGATCTCACGGTTCATCGAATGGGAGGGAAATCAAACATGGGATTAACATCAGCTGAAGACGCTCTGAATCCGCCAGGTTTTTCGGTGTTGATTGGTGGCAGTCCGCAGGAAGCAGCCTTTCAGTTTAGGACGGCTTTTCCCTTTCCTCGGACTATTGCATTGTCAAAGACCGTGGGTAGCGCAAAAATTTCGAGCGTCAGAGCAGCTGGATTCGACGTGGTCGCGAAACCAGGCACACTGGCGAATCACGGACGCTTGTATCATCAAAGTCGAATGGCGACTCCGTTCCAGAATTCGGCTTGGCAACGAGTGTTGTCAGATGTCTTCACCGACCACGCTGTTCCATGATTCCTGGTGCGACTATGAAAACCCGAGGTGCAGTGGTGGATGACGCCGGAGCCATTTGGTTCCGGTTTACAGACGCCCGTGACTCGTATGGGGCGGTTGTCGCCCGTTGCGAACTGGTCGATATGCCATCTGCGGCTAGGTTGGTGTTTGAGGAGCATGAGCGGCGAGTCGCTCGGCAGGAGCTTTGCTTCTTGGAGAAACTTAAGAACACGATTCGAGGATTTGGTCTCCGGGTAGTCTGGGAGGGCGAGCGCCAAGGAGTGGAAGCGCTGGACGTTCAGCTTTTTGAAGGGGAGGTGTCTTTTCGTTTGCCTCCGATCACGTCGGAGCCAGCATGGTGATCGGCTGCCTCTAAGCCTTGGGATGCCGATAAGGCCAACATTTTCTGGGTGACTGCCTACCTGCTTGAGGAACTGATCGGATGGACGAAAAAGACAAATTCCACGAAATGCTGATCGGATGGATTGATGTCAATCGAGCCACCGCAGCCGTTCGACGTGCCGCTCACGTCACGGCAACCAACGAGATCGTTCCCTGGACCTGTAGGGACAGGAAAGTGAAGCTCGCGTGGAAAAACTGACCACGCCTGATAATTTGCGCGGTCTTGAACAATGGCTTGAGGCGACTTCGAGCGAGAAGTCTCGTGTTTGGATAGAGCAAGCTATAGCAGAGTGCAAGCGGCGCGCGAGCGAAGGACCCGGTTGACGCGAGTCAATCTCCGAGGTCTGGAAACAATGAGCTCGAGCCGAACGATGGTTGTTTTTGGATTCATGATCGATTTTGGGAGCAATCGCAGTGGGGCATCCCACTTCGCTGAGATCTTCCGCCAGCAAGAGTGGGCTCTCTTGAATGGGGTCGTCTTGGAGTTCGCGGATTGCGTGGAGATCGGCACGCACTCAGCGAATGACTCCTCATGCTGCTACGTGCGGCCCCCGGGGATGAGCCTGCCATGCGCCAACTGGCGCTTGGAACGGATGGAGTGTCGAGTGGAGGTTCTTCGTCGTTTCTATGATTTTCTGACAGGTTGTCAGGGCTTCCGATTTGCTCAAGCTGGCTGGGAAGTCTTTGATGAGTTGTCAGTTCCTGAAATTCTCAGCGGCGAGTTCCTACATGACAAGCCGCCGCCCGGACTCGTGATCTCTCGGGAACTCTGGATACAAGCGCGAAAGCCGAAAACCTTCCTGTCATTCAGTGAGTATGCGATGTGGTGTCCGTTGGTCGCAGACAAAGACTACCTGGAAATCGCACGCGCGTTTCCTGGTGAAGGGTGAGAAAGCAGGCTGGCCGAGGAGACCCGAAAGCCCGATGTGTATAGGAGGTTAGTGAGCCGCGGCGAGCCTTAAGGAGTGGAAACGCGGAAGGGCGCGGTTAGAAGTGGGTGAGATTCAGGTCGAGCTCAGCGGCCAATTCCCCGTTGATGGTGCGGGCTTTCAGCCCTCAGCGTGTGTGGGCTGAGGGAACCTGGGGTTGTCACCCCAGGCTGGAATGGTGCTGGGCCTGTGGCCCGCTGACCCTAACACCACGAGTGAATGTCTAGGCTGGGTTTGGTATTGGGTCGAAGGCCCTTTAGGCTTAAGCACCAACGGTGCGTCCCATCACAGCCTGGGGTGACAAACCCCAGGTAAACATCCCCCTCCCATTCAGGGCTGAAAGCCCGGCATAAGGCCGCTGAGTCCGTCGCGGCTTCACTACCTTTCTCACGCACTTCGTCGGGTGAGTTCCTGGATCCGTTACGGAGAACCCACAGGGTTCTGAGAGCTTAGCCGGGGCGTGGAGCGCAGCGACACCCCCGGTCTGTCGGTCCCCTGTTTTACAGCACCCTGAAAGGCGTGCCACCCGTCGGCGAGTGGACCGACCAACGGATCGGGGTCCTTGAGTAGGGGTGATTCAAGCATGAGAAGCCGGTGGCATCGCTGCGCGATGCTCCGTAATTTTAATGGTTCCGGGGGTGCCAGCACCCCCGGCTAATCTTTTTGAACCCTGCGGGTTCAAGGCCCTGCCGCCAAGGTGAGAAACGCCCGTATTGGTCATCTTGTCTTGTCGCTCCTGTTCACACCTCAGGTGCCCCGGCCGCGGCTTCCCCATTTTTCTTCCATCCGTGTGATCCGAGAAATCCGTCGTCAAAGCGGTCCTACTCGTATCGGCCAGCGGTCGCTGCTCAGGGCCTCTGATAGCAAGCCATCGTATCCAGCACCGCCTTGATCCGAGGGACTTCGTGGGTGCGGAAAAGGTCGGTCTTACCCAAGGCGGCGAGCACCGCGAAGTAGGGTTCGGCGCAGCGAACTTCATCGCCGAAGAATTCGAAGGCGTGGGGCAGCGCGTTGCAGATAGGGTAGCCCAACGTCCGAAGCCGAAAGGCGTTCAGAAAGATGTTCATCTGGTGGCGCACCCGAGCCGCGCTATCTCCCAGGTTCCGGTAGTAAAAGCCCAGCCCCGGGTCGATAAACAGTTTCCGCACGCCTTGCTGGACCGCCAGTTCGATCTGCCGGGCGAAGAACTCATGCAACGCCCCGATGGGATCCTTGCCGAGTTCAAGATCGGTCACCTCGCGGACGTGGGCGCCCTGGACAAAGCAAATGATAACCGCCGCGTCGTGGTCGGCGACCATGCGATACATCTCCGCGCTCTGCCGCACGCCGGTCAGATTGAGGATCTTGGCTCCTGCGTCCAGGCAAGCCTTGGTGACCTCGGGAAGATAGGTTTCTACCGACACAATCAGCCCCTCGTTCGCGAGTGTCCTGACCACCGGCAGCAGCTTGGAGTTCTGAAGCCCTTCATCCGCCCTGGTGGCGTGCGCTAGGGTTGATTCGGCACCGAGGTCCACGATCTGTGCGCCCTGGGCTTGGAGCACTCGACCGCGTTGGATGGCAGCCTCGGCGGTCAAACAGACACTCTCTCGATACCAGGAGTCGGCGGACAGATTGATCACTCCCATCACCGCTGGCTGGCGATTGAACGCAAAGTGAGTCTGGCCAAGAGAAAATTCCGCGACCTTCGCCCGGAGGGCGTCGGGATAGTCTGTTGCTAGTTGGGCGAGTGTCTCAAGGGACAGCATGGGGAGGACTGTAGCGAGAACTTCGCGAAGCGAAAGGTTTCAGATTCGGTGCGCAACGATCTTGCCTTGGCTGGTAGCTTGTTGTGGAATAGCAATTTCTTAGTTCTGATATTGGTAAGATTTTTGAGAGGTTAAGCCAGTTCAAGTTCCCCACTCCGTCCGGTCCTGAGCAGCTGTAGACTCATGAAGGAATGCTGCACGTGATGAAGATTATTCGATTAGCTACTATGGTGGCGTTCTTGCATATACTCGTGGGTTGGCTCGCATTTCTTGCGGTCGTAATCGTCCCCAATTCCTATGGGTTTGGCTTGGTATTCCCTTTTGAGTTGCTCTATCCGGTCATGCAAATTGTTGGGCCATCACTAGGATTAATAGGCATTTACTTCTTCGCCAAATCCCTGAGAGGCCAGAGACCGCCTGATCTGCTATTCACAACCAGTTCTGTGGGCGTGTTGGTGGGTCATTTAGCGTTGTGGCTGCGCAATTCGCTCTAGTCGTGTCATGGGCTGAGTTGCGGTCAGATCCAGCGATTGACAATTGGTTGACTGCCTTCTGTCGGATCGTGCCTCGAGGTAGGGCTTTCGAGCAATCTGGCGATGACGAAGGGTTTCGCCCTACCTTAACCGCGATGACGGGAGTGAGGCGAGGCTCGCCTGCCATCTACGCCATCAGGAGGAGGGGAAAAGGACGGATGGATTTGCTTCGGGACTGCGGGATTTTCTTTCTTTGTTTCCATCCCAATGACCAACTCGCCGAACGTACGTTCGCCCGGCTGGTCGTGGTGGTGTCGGGAGCGGCTCTCGGCCACGACCGTGGCGGATGAAACGGATTTAGCCGGTGACCTCCTATGGATGGAGATCCGGTCTCACCCAACACCCCCCTCTCGCGACCAATCTGCTCAACGTACGTTGCGCCGATTGGTCGTTGAATGCTACAAGTCGGGGAGAGGAGTTTTCATTCCAAAAAGTCACAAGTAATTTGAGTATATTGCTTTAGGAAGATTATATGGGTTTCTCGGTCCTTGATTGAACGACCAACTCGCCGAACGTACGTTCGCCCGGTTTGTCGTGGTGGTGTCGGGAGCGGCTTTCGACCGCGACCGGTGGCGGATGAAACGGATTTGGCGAGCGACCTCCCATGGATGGAGATTTAATATCGACCAATGCCCCCACGCCCACGACCAATCGGCGCAACGTACGTTCACTCAGTTGGTCGTGCTGCGTTCGGGGAGCGGTTTTCCAACACGCACGTGAGCGAGGGAATAGGGGGGCATTTATACAGCTTTCACGATCGTCACTAGGATCCTTCCCCTGGGCTGCCTCTCGTCAGCGGCAATTCCATTGCTGGGGGGACTGTGTGTCCGCAGGGGGATCAGGAGTCTGATCTCCCTTTTCAGTCCAGGCTGGTCAAAGAGCGGTTCGGCCAGGCATTCTAAGTCTATGCCGAACACGGTCATAGAACGCACGATCCAGGTGAGCTATCGCCACCAGATCCATTTTGCGCGCGGGGTGTTTCAGCGTCGCAATAGCGTG
>JAEUHE010000116.1 GCA_016793885.1 Verrucomicrobiales bacterium | reverse complement strand
ACAGGGTTCGCAACCCACGATGGGGTTGTGGATTCTATGGCGTTTTCCCCAGGGTAGCTCGTTCCTCCCAACCCTGGGCTTTGAGGCGCAATCCCGTTGGGATAGGGAGGAAGCCCTCCGAACTTGTGGGTAATGCTTAGGGCACGACACCGCTTTTCCTTCGCCCCCGGTTAGCCCCCTCCCAAGCAGTCATTTGCAATGGGCACACCAGCAGCCACTTCGACACGTGCTTGAAAAGCGGCGACCTGCCTCCGCAGTCCATAGAACCTGGTTCCTTCGCGTGAGGCTGCACAGCTCCGGGCACCGAAGCGCGCGATGGGTGCCTGGGACAAGAGCCGGGATGGTGATGATCACCTGTCGGCCCTCGCGGAGTTGCCCCCTTGTTTCCCTGAGCCTGGGGCAGGAGTGGGCTCGAACAGAGTCTCGCCCTACTGCCGTGACGAGATGAGCTAGGGCGAAAGTTGACCGCGAAGCGGTCCGACAAGGTTTATAGTTCTGATTTCCACTCGAGCCCTGATCGGCCCTAGGTCCTCAAACGGGGAGGGCTGACTCATGAAGAGGCCCCCGGCACGGTAATTCCTCCGAGTTTGTGAAATAAATCACAAATTCATTCTTGCCTCGTTTTATTGGGGTATTTAGCTTGCGGGCCGGCGGTTTCTGCATTGGTTCTGCTTATGTCGACGAACACAGAGTTTGGATACAATTCAAAGGTCGAGGGTGAGGTCATCGTGACACGGCTCGATGCGGCGATCAATTGGTTCCGTAAGAACTCCCTTTGGCCCATGCCGATGGGGCTTGCGTGCTGCGCCATTGAGTTAATGGCGGCAGGGGCGAGCCGCTTCGACATTTCTCGATTTGGCGCCGAGGTGATGCGTTTCTCGCCGCGTCAATCGGACGTGATGATTGTGGCGGGAACGGTGACGTACAAAATGGCCCTGGCCGTGCGCCGGATCTATGAGCAAATGCCCGAACCGAAATGGGTGATTGCCATGGGTGCCTGCGCATCGACCGGGGGGATGTATCGCAGTTACGCGGTGCTGCAGGGGGTGGACAACATCATTCCGGTGGATGTCTACGTCGCAGGGTGTCCGCCTCGTCCGGAGGCTCTGCTGGACGGTTTCATGAAGCTTCAAGCCAAAGTTAGTGTCGAAGCTGTGCGCGCGGCTTCCTCCGTCTGAGCCTGGGAACATTCACTGGTTTCATCTCCAAGAATTCTGATCATGTCCGCTCTCGCTCATGCTGAAAGACTGGCAGCCCGTTTCCCGGGTTTGCTGAGCGCCCCAATCCAGTTTCGGGGTGAGGTGACCCTCCAGGTGTTGGATGCGGAGCGGATCGTGGAGGTGTGCGAGTTTGCCAAGCGGGATCTGGGCTATCTGTTTTTAACCGACCTGTCAGGCGTGGACAATTATGGCGAGGATCCTCGCTGGGCCTTGGTCTACGAGCTGTATCACTTGACCGAGAAGACTCATCTCCGTCTCAAGACATCGGTAAGCGAGGAGCTCTCCGAGCTGCCCACCGTCAGTAAGGTCTGGCGTACCGCGGACTGGCATGAGCGCGAAATTTACGACATGATGGGCATTCGGTTCCGTGGCCATCCTGATCTGCGACGGATCCTTATGTGGGATGGCTACCCTTACTTCCCGCTGAGAAAGGATTTTCCGCTGGCGGGGAAGCCCACCGAGTTGCCAGAGGTCGCATTTACCAAACCTGCGCCTCTCGAAGGAGGCCCCTTTGTCACTGTTGCTGGAGGCAAGGATACCTTGGCTCGCGAGCCTCGGGTTCGAAATCCGGAATCCTGATCCTCTTTAACCCGCATGGCCACTCTGCAAGAAATCGAGATTAAGGACGCTGCCGCCCGAGCGGCGCAAGCGTCGGCGGTGCATTCGGCTTCCTCCGCCACTGGTGACGAGATCGATGAGCTTCCTGGCGAGACCATGGTCTTGAACATGGGGCCCTCGCATCCCTCCACCCATGGCGTGCTCCGGATTTTGCTGGAGCTGGATGGGGAGATCATCACCAAGGCGACGCCAGATGTCGGATACCTGCATCGTGGTGATGAGAAGATCGCGGAGAACATGACCTACACCCAGTTTATCCCGTACACGGATCGACTGGATTACTTGGCCCCTTTGGCCAACAACGTGGCCTACGCGTTGGCGGTGGAGAAGCTCATGGGCATCGACAGCCAACTGCCGCTTCGCTGCCAGCACATTCGGGTGATCTGCTGCGAGCTGGCTCGCATCTCGGCTCATCTGCTGGGCTTGGGAGCGTTTGCGATGGATGTCGGTGCGCTCACCGTGTTCCTCCACACCTTTACGGAGCGGGAAAAGATCTACAATCTGTGCGAGTCGCTCACGGGAGCGCGATTCACCACCAGCTACACCCGGATCGGTGGAGTCGCTCGCGATCTGCCGGCAGGGTGGCACGGCGCCTGCCGTCAGTTCTGCCATGAGGTTTTGGTGAACATCGATGAGTCGGAAAAGCTGCTGACCCGGAATAAGATTTTTGTCGATCGAACTCGCGATGTGGGCGTGATTTCGGCCGAGGACGCCATTGATTACGGGCTTAGCGGTCCGAATTTGCGTGGGAGCGGGGTGGATTATGACGTTCGGAAAGCGAACCCATATCTTTGCTATCGCGAGCTGGAGTTTGATGTCCCGATCGGTTCGGTGGGCGATTCCCATGACCGGTATCTGGTGCGCATGGAGGAAATGCGCCAGAGCGTGCGAATCATCCGCCAATGCTTGGATCGGATTCCCGGAGGCGCTGACAACACGGACCGCGAGCCCGTCAACATTCCGGATGGCAAGACGGTCCTTCCTCCGAAGAGCAAGGTTCTGACGAGCATGGAGGAGCTGATCCATCAGTTCATCCTGGTCACTCAGGGTGTCAATGCGCCTCCCGGGGAAGTGTATTTTGGGGCTGAGAACCCGAAGGGGGAGCTGGGCTTCTACATCAACAGTCGAGGGGGAGGCACGCCGCATCGGCTCAAAATCCGCGCTCCATCGTTCGTCAACTTGAGCATCCTGCCTCATTTGCTCCCGGGGCATATGATGAGTGATGTGGTGACCATCCTGGGCTCCTTCGACTTCGTGATGGGAGAGTGCGACCGCTAATTTCTATGACTTTTTCCGTCCCACCTGCATTGGAAGCCGAGCTGGACGAGCTCATCACGCACTATCCGCAGAAGCGGAGCGCCTCCCTGATGTTCCTGCACGCGTTGCAGGAGCACTTCGGATTCATCTCCAAGGACGCGGTCGAGTGGACCGCCCAGAAGCTCGGTCTGCAGCCGATCAACGTTTGGGAGTTGGTGACATTCTATCCGATGTTCCGTCAGGAGCCGGCAGGAAAACATCAGCTGAAGGTCTGTCGCACCTTGAGCTGTGCGCTGGGGGGCTCGCACCAGCTGTATCATCATTTTTGCACCAAGTTCGGGCTCGATCCAAAAAAGCATGGGCTGCAGACCACGGCCGACGGCAAGTTTTCAGTGGAGTTCGTCGAATGTCTCGCCAGCTGCGGGACCGCGCCGGTGATGATGTGCAACGAGCAGTTCTACGAAGGCGTGACCACCGAAAAGGCTGACTCCATCGTGGCTCAATGCTCATGAGAACCAAACGCCACGCATCATCCTGCACGGTGGGCCCAGCCTCGAACGGATCCGGGAGTGGGCAAGGTTTGGGGAAACTCAGCGTGGCGACGATCACCGAAGTAGGGACTGAGAAGAAGAGTTGGCTGCCCGACATGGATTTGAACCATGACAAGCAGATTCAGAGTCTGCTGTGCTACCGTTACACCATCGGGCAGTAGCTGGGGTAGAAGCTAAAGTTTTTGAACCGAGAGTCAAGCCGCAGTATGCCGCAAGAATATCGATTAATTCTGAAGCAGGCCGATCAGTCGGGCTACACGCCCGACATGGACTGCTACCTCCGCCACGGCGGATACGAGGCCCTTCGCAAAGCGCTGGCGCTTCCGGTCAAGGACTTGCCCGACGGCAAGAAGATGACCGCGCAGGAGCAGATCCGCGATGAGGTGCTTAAGTCCGGGCTCCGTGGACGCGGGGGTGCCGGGTTCTCGTGCGGCTTGAAGTGGTCCTTCGTCGACCGCCGCAGCGGCAAGCCGATCTACCTGATCTGCAACGCAGACGAGTCGGAGCCGGGGACGTTCAAGGATCGTCAGATCATTCATAAAGATCCGCATCAACTGATCGAAGGGATGATCATCTCGTGCTTCGCGAACGACGTGAAGCTGGCCTATATTTACATCCGCGGCGAAATGCCTGAAGGCGCTCGGCTGTTGAACCAGGCCTTGAGGGAGGCGCGGGCTAAGGGCTTCCTGGGTAAGAACATTTTGGGAACCGGCTACGATCTGGAGATCCACGTGCATCGCGGCGCGGGTGCCTATATTTGTGGCGAGGAAACCGGGCTGATTGAATCGCTGGAAGGCAAGCGCGCCTATCCGCGGATCAAGCCCCCGTATTTCCCTGCGGTGCTGGGCCTCTACATGAGCCCCACAATCGTCAACAATGTTGAGACACTGGCGGCGGTTCGGCATATTGTTTCGATGGGCAGCGCGGAGTATGCGAAACTCGGCACTCCCAACAATACCGGCACGCGCATCGTCAGCCTCAGCGGGCAGGTGAAGCGCCCCGGTTACTATGAGGTCGAGGTCGGCAAAGCCACGCTGGGTGAGTTGATTTTCCACGAAAACTTCGGCCAAGGTCTCCGAGACGGCCGGCAGCTCAAGGCGATCATTCCCGGGGGCTCGTCCTCCAAGGTTTTCAAGGCGGGTGAGAAGTTCAAACTCAAGCGCAAGGGGGCCGACGGTCAGATGACGGCGGTGGACGTCGACCTGCTTGATTTGCCCTATGATTTCGACTCGCTGCAGCAGGCCGGCTCGATGTCGGGTTCTGGAGCAATCATCGTCATGGATGACTCTACGGACATCGTGGAGGTGCTGGCCAACCTGTCGGAGTTTTACGCTCACGAAAGCTGCGGTCAGTGCACTCCGTGCCGCGAGGGGTCGCTCTGGATGAGCAAGGCTTTGCACCGTTTAACCCATGGTCACGGTCGGAAGCAGGATGCCGATTACCTGCTCAACATCGCGCAGAATATCCAAGGGCGAACCATCTGTGCCTTTGGCGAGGCCTGTGCCTGGCCGGTGCTGAGCTTCGTGAAAAAATTCAAGGCGGACTTCGAGGCCAAGGGGGCGGCCGATGAGGCCCGCCACGCCACGCCTGCTGCCTCCGGAGCTCAGGGTAGCAAAGTCGCCGCCAGCCCGAACGCTGAATGATTTTCCATCATGTCGACCGCAACAAATACTGAGAGCAAGCCCGCGCCGCCTGCGGTGGAAACCATCCGCATTAAGGTGGACGGGCGCGATGTGGATGTGCCCAAGATGATGCCTGACTGGCAGGGCAAGCTGCAACCCACGACCATGCTGCAGGCGTGTGCGATCGCCGGCCAGGAGGTCCCGCACTATTGCTACCATCCCAAGCTGCCCGTGGCGGGGAACTGCCGCATGTGCTTGGTGGAGTTTGGCACCCCGATGATGGGTCCGGATCGCAAGCCCGTGCTTAATGAGGACGGCACCCCGAAGATCGCGCGCTCGGTTCTGCCTTACGAGCCGTCAACCCCGCGCGGCGCGATCGCCTGCGCGACGCCCATCTCCCCGGGCATGGAGATTTACCCTTCTTCACCTGCGACCAAGCAGATGCGCGAGGGCGTGCTGGAATCGCTGCTGATCAACCACCCGCTGGACTGCCCCATCTGCGACCAGGCGGGGGAATGCAAGCTCCAGGAGTATTCGGTTGAGCACGGCAAGGCGGCGAGCCAGTTCGTTGAGACCAAGGTCCATAAGCCCAAGGCGGTGGATCTAGGCCCCCGGATCATGCTGGATGACGAGCGCTGCGTCCTCTGCACCCGTTGTATCCGCTTTAGCAAGGACATCGCCGGCGACGACGCGCTCGGCATTGTGAACCGCGGCAGTTACAACAGCATTTCCTCCTTTCCTGGTCGGGTGTTCGACAACAATTACACGCTGAATACGGTGGACTTGTGTCCGGTGGGAGCCCTCACGTCGAAGGACTTTCGTTTCAAGATGCGGGTGTGGTTTCTGAAGGAAACCAAATCCATCTGCACCAGCTGCGGAACGGGATGCAACATCATCATCGGGTCGCGGGAAGAGAAGATTCAGCGGTTTGAGCCGCGGCAGAACGATGCCGTGAATTCGTGCTGGATGTGTGATGCCGGCCGCTTGAATTACAAATGGGTTGGCCGGGAAGACCGCCTGATCGAGGTCCGAAGCTCGCGGACGGGCGCTCGCACCTGGAAGGCCGTCATGAGCGAGCTGATCACGGTGCTGAAGGCCGTTCCTCCGGGGTCGGCGGCCATTGTTGCCTCGGCTCGTCAAACCAACGAGGAGCTGTATCTGCTGAAGAAGCTCGGCACCAAGCTGGGCGCCATCACGGACGCGGTGGCGCGCGAGGGCGAGGAGGACAAGATTTTGGTCAGCGCCGACAAGAACCCGAACAGCGCTGGAACGAGGCTGACCGGCATCGCGTTCACCGAGATGGGCATCCAGATTCCAAGGATTGCCGAGGGCATTCGCAGCGGGAAGATCCAGACCCTGATTGTGTTCGGGGAAGATGTGACTCGGTGTGGCATTGAGGCCGACTTGCTCGGCAAACTCCAGACTCTGGTGGTCAGCGATATCCTGCCGAACGAGACCACCCGTCGCGCCCACTTTCTCCTGCCAGGCTGCGCGCCGGCGGAGAAGCGCGGCACCTTCGTGAATGTCAAAGGACGGCTGCAGCGCTTCATGAAGGCGGTTGAGGCTCCGGGCGATGCACGACCGGAGTGGGAGTTCCTCCATGAACTCACCCATGAGGTCACGGGGGAGAATGGATTTTCCAGCATCGAGGGCTTGTTCAATCAGATGGCCAAAGAGATTCCCGCCTTCGCCGGTTTGGAGTGGGGCAAGTTGGGAGATCTCGGGGTCAACGTGACCATCTAATCGCCGCATGATAAACTACCTAAACGACCTGATTCACAACAATCGCGAGTGGGTCTTCACTCTGGCGAAGATCGCCGGCGTGCTGGGCATTCTGATGCCCATGATCGCGTATTCCGTTCTCGCAGAGCGGAAGATTTCGGCGTTCATTCAGGATCGCGTGGGACCGAACCGGGTGGCGCTTCCCCTGCTGGGCGGCATCCCCATTCTCGGCCCGTTTCTCACCCGGTTGGGTCTGTGGCAGCCGCTGGCCGATGGTCTTAAGTCCTTTCTGAAGGAGGACTTCACACCCGCCCATGTGCGCAAGGTCTACTTCTGGCTGGCGCCGGCGATTGCGCTGGTCCCGGCGTTCATGACCATGGCGGTGATTCCCTTCGGCTCGTTTCTGGGAACGGAAAAGATGGTGCTGGCCGATCTGAATGTAGGGATTCTCTACACCTTCGGCATTGTGTCTTTGGGAGTGTATGGAATCGTGCTCGCGGGCTACGCGGCGAACTCGAAGTATCCGTTTCTGGGCGGTATTCGTTCGAGCGCCCAGATGATTTCCTATGAGATCGCCATGGGCATGAGCGTGATCCCGGTCTTCATGCTGGTGGGGGATCTGAATCTCAGCAAGGTGATCGAGTACCAGTCGGCCGGGTTCAGCAGCTGGCTGATCTTCAAGCAGCCCATCGCCTTCGCTATCTTTCTGGTGGCGGCCTTTGCGGAAACCAACCGGCTGCCTTTCGATCTTCCGGAGTCTGAGACCGAGCTGGTGGGCGGGTATCACACCGAGTACAGCTCGATGAAGTTCGCGCTGTTCTTCATGGGCGAATATGCCGCGATGATCGCCGGGTCGGCGATGATGGTCACCTTGTTCTTTGGCGGATGGACCTTGCCGCTCTTCGGACTGAATGAGATCCCCCAAGCCGATGCGCCCATCTGGTATGGCATTGCGCACATCGTCATCTTCCTGGCCAAGATTCTAGTGCTCATGGCCATTTTCATCTGGGTCCGGTGGATGCTTCCCCGGTTCCGGTATGACCAGCTGATGGACCTCGGCTGGCGACGGTTTATTCCCCTGGCGCTGTTGAACATCGTGATCACGGCGGTGGTGCTGTTCTTAACCGTGAAATGAGACGCCCCTTATGATCGTCAAACGCAGCGACTTATCCTGGCTCGAGCGCCTGTATCTGCCCACCTTGTGGAGCGGACTGAAGGTGACCTTCCGTCACTTCTTCAACACCTTGTTCCGCGGCAAGGTGGTGACCATGGAGTACCCGGAACAGAAGTGGGTAGTGCCCACCGGCTATCGCGGCGCTCCCTACCTGGTGAAGGATCAGGAGGGTCGCACGAAGTGCGTCTCCTGCCAGTTGTGCGAGTTCGTTTGCCCGCCGAAGGCCATCAAGATCACGCCCCCGGGACCGAAGCCCAACGCGGCTGTCGGCAACGTTGAAAAGACTCCACAGGAGTTCGAGATCAACATGCTCCGCTGCATCTTCTGCGGATTCTGCCAGGAGGTTTGCCCGGAGGAGGCCATTTTTCTCATGAGCGATTACTCGCTCACCGGAACCAGCCGGAAAGAGATGGTTTACAACAAAGCCAAGCTCCTGTCGTTGGGCGGGGTGCACAACGACCCCATCATGAAGTGGAAACAAAAGCAGAAGGAAGCTCAGCAGCAGGAGGCGTTCAAGCCGCTTTAAGGCTTTGGAGAACTAAGGAATCGCATGACGGACCTACTTTTTTATGTCTTCGCGCTGCTGGCGGTGATCTGCGGCTGCATGGTCGTGGCCAACCCGTTTAGCCGCAACCCGGTGACGAGCGCCATGTTCTTGGTGCTGACGATTCTCTGCCTGGCCGGACTGTTCGTGCTGCTGCACGCCTTCTTTCTCGCGGCAGTGCAGATCCTGGTCTATGCGGGTGCCGTCATGGTGCTGTTCCTGTTTGTAATCATGCTGCTCGATGTGAAAGCCGAAGAGCGCCGTCGCCTGAAGTTGTTTGGAGTGGTGACCGGTGCGGTGGCGGTGGGCGGTTTGGGTGCGCTGTTGGTTCGCACGATCTGGACGTCCAACGTCGGCAACGAATTGACCCCGACTCTGGAAGGGGAAACCCGCCTGCTGGGCACGGAGTTGTTTACCAATTACCTGTTGCCGTTTGAGGTCGTCTCCATCTTGCTGCTGGTGGCGATGGTGGGAGTGATTTTGTTGAGCAAGAAGGAGCTGAAATAGCCCATCTGACTATGTTGCAACCTGGACTCGAGCATTATTTGGTGGTGAGCGCCCTGCTGTTTTGTTTGGGCCTGCTCGGCGCGATCATGCGCCGCAATGTGCTGATTATCTATATGTCGCTGGAGCTGATGCTCAACGCCGCCAACCTGGCGCTGGTGTCGTTCTCGCGGTTCAAGGACAACCTGAATGATCACGTGGGCGGCCAGATCATGGTCTTCTTTATCATTACGGTGGCCGCCGCTGAGGTGGCGGTGGGGTTGGCGCTGATCGTCGCGCTGTACCGCAAGCGGGCTTCGGCCCATGTCGAGGACCTGGCCTCGCTCAAGCTCTAATCGACTCGTATGGCTGAACTGATCCCCCAAATCCCCTGGCTCATTTTGCTGCTGCCGCTGCTGTCGGCAGTTGGCATCACCCTCTTTACTCTCCGAGCCGGGAAGCTGAGCGCGCAGATTTCCATCGCCGCGGTGGTGTTGTCCTTCGTGCTTAGCGTGCTCGCCTGTCTCGGCACGACCGATGTGATCTCGGTGGTCTCCCCCGCCTTCAGCTGGATGCAGGTCGGAAATCTCTCGGTGGATTTCGCGCTGGTCTTAGATCCGCTGAGCAAGGTGATGCTCCTGGTCGTGACGGGGGTGGGGAGCCTGATCCACATCTATTCCTACGCCTACATGAGCGAGGACCGCAGTTTGGCGCGCTACTTCGCCAGCCTCAGCCTGTTCACGTTCTCGATGTTGGGGATCGTGCTGGCCAGCAACCTGGTGATGATGTTCGTGTTTTGGGAATTGGTGGGGGTGTCCAGCTATCTGCTCATCGGGTTCTGGCATGAGAAGCCCTCGGCGGCCGATGCCTGCAAGAAGGCCTTCCTGACCAATCGCATCGGTGACTTCGGCTTCATTCTCGGAATTCTGATGGTCTGGGCGGCCTTGGGCTCGGTGGATTTCGGCCAGCTCAAGACCACCTTGGCCGCGCATCCCGCCCAGCTGGGTGCGATGGCCTCCTTGGCCGGCTTGCTTCTCTTTTGTGGCGCCATGGGCAAGAGCGCCCAGTTTCCCCTCCATGTGTGGTTGCCGGACGCGATGGAAGGTCCGACGCCGGTCAGCGCCCTCATTCATGCCGCCACCATGGTGGCGGCCGGCGTCTACATGCTGTGCCGCACGTTATTTCTTTTCCAGGTGCCCGAGGCCTGGCCGGCGGCCTTGTCTTTCCTCCACGGTTGGAGCGCCCTGGATGTGGTGGCTTGGATTGGGGGAATCACCGCGCTGATGGCGGCGCTGATGGCAGTCCAGCAGAATGACATCAAGCGGATCTTGGCCTATTCCACCCTTTCGCAGTTGGGCTACATGGTCATGGCGGTCGGGCTTTCGGAGCATTCCAGCCCGACGCCGGCCATGTTCCATCTCACGACCCACGCCTTCTTCAAGGCCTTGCTGTTCCTCGGTGCCGGATCCGTGATCCACGCTTGTCATCATGAGCAGGACATCTGGAGGATGGGCGGGCTGCGGAAGTCCATGCCGGTGACCTTCTGGACCTTCCTGATCGGAACCCTGGCGCTCTGCGGTGTTCCTCCGCTCAGCGGGTTTTACAGCAAGGACGCGATTCTGGCTCTGGCCTTTGAGCACAACACGGCCCTGTTTATCCTGGCCATCGGGGTGGCGGCCTTGACGACGTTCTACATGTTTCGGCTGTTCTTCGTGGCCTTTGTCGGCGAGCCGCGCGATGAGCATGCCGCCCACGCACATGAGTCTCCCCCCGTGATGATCTGGCCGCTGCGCATCTTGGCGGTCCTGGCGATCTTTGGCGGAGTGCTGGGACTCGACCGTTATATCGGCCAGGCCTTCCCCGCAGGAGAGCATGCCGCTCATTCCCTTTCGTTCGCCGAAGCCCTGGTGGATCCCTTCGGACATTCTCCAGCGGCGGCGTTCTTTGGCCTGTTTGCGACGATGATCGGCTTCAGCATCGCTTGGGCGGCCTATTCCGGTGCCAAGAGCGATCCGCTGCCCGGCGCGCTCGGCTGGGTGACGCGCTGGATGCGCGATCGGTTCTATTTCGACGAGATCTATCAGTTTCTCATTAAGGTGACTCACGACGCCATCGCCTCGCTGGCGGATGCGTTTGATCGCTGGATTGTGTCCGGATTATGTGTCCGCGGCCTTCACGGCTCGGTGGAGCTGTGCGGCCGGGTGTTGCGTCTCTCCCAAAGCGGCAACCTGCAGACCTACGCCTTCTTCCTGGTTGCCGGTCTGGTGGTTGTCATCTACGTCGCTCTTTCCCACTAAGCCATGCTCACTGCCCTCATCCTGATTCCTTTGATCGCCGCGGTGCTGGTGCTGCTGACGCCGCGTACCCCCGGATCCTCCCTGCCGCGACTCATCGCCGTGGCTGCCACGGCCGTGACGTTGCTCATCGGCCTGATGCTCTTTCTACGGTTCGATCCGAATGGCGGCATGCAGTTTCAGCACATTGTGGATTGGGTGCCGTCGATGGGCCTGCGTTTCAATGTGGGGGTGGATGGTCTGAACATCGGACTTCTTCTCATGGGTACTTTGGTGGCCTTTGCCGCCACAGCTGTCAGCTGGGACATCAAGACGCTGGAGAAAGAATATTACGCCCTGCTGTTGGTGATGATCGGCGGCATTCTCGGGGCCTTCGCCTCGCAGGATCTGTTCTGGTTTTACTTTTTTCATGAGCTGGCCTTGGTCCCGACGTTTATCATGATTGGCGTTTGGGGCCGTGGTGGGCAGCGCAACTACGCAACCTTTCAGATCACGATGTATCTGACCGTGGGCGCCTTGATCGCCTTGGCCGGTTTGATTTTGCTCTACGCGAAGATGCCGGCGGAAGTTCGCACCTTTGATATCGCGGCCATGACCGCCCACTTTCAGAAGAACGCCCTCCCAGCGGCCGATCAAAGCCTCATTTTCGCGCTGCTCCTCTTCGGGTTCGGCATTCTGGTGTCGCTCTGGCCGTTTCACAGCTGGGCGCCGCTGGGCTACGGGTCGGCCCCGACCGGCAATGCCATGCTCCACGCGGGCGTGCTCAAGAAGTTCGGCCTCTACGGTTTGCTGAAGGTTGCGATGCCCATGCTGCCCTTAGGGGCGCAGAAATGGCTGCCGGTGTTGACCTTCCTCTGCCTGGGCAATTTGCTCTATTGCGGCTGGGTCGCCATGAAGCAGCGGGATCTGAATATGTTGATCGGGAATTCCAGCGTGGCGCACATGGGCTTCTGTTTTCTCGGATTGGCGAGTCTGACCTTGGTGGGTGTGACCGGCGCGGTGGTGGTCATGGTCGCTCACGGGTTGCTGGCGGCTCTGTCCTACGGACTGAGCGGCTATCTCTACGCCCAGACCGGCACGTTGGACATGGATAAGTTCGGGGGCCTGCTGCGTCGGTTGCCGTTTATCGGAACTGCGTTTGTGATCGCCCTCTTTGCCGGTTGCGGCGTGCCTGGATTCGCTAACTTCGCGGGCGAGTTGATGGTGTTGTTCGGGGCTTGGAAGAGCCCGGTGGCCGGACAGTGGATTGTCGTGGCTGCGGCTTGGGGTGCCTTGATCATCGGTGGCGTCTATATGCTGCGCGCCATCCGGAGCATGCTCCACGGACCTTTGCCCGAGCGCTGGGCTACGTTGCCGGACGCCACGGCTGCCCAGCGGTGGCCCTTGGCGCTGCTCATTGCCGCCCTGCTGGTGTTCGGGGTGAAGCCCGGTCTGCTGATCGATCAAATCAAACCAGCTGCGGAGAAGATTCTCCAACATGCCACCAGCGGCATGCCGACCTCCGCCCCCGCCTCCGGCGGAGTGGCCCAGATCCCTTGATGCTTTCTCTGACATGAATGCCTCTCTCATTAGCCTCGAGCTTGCAGTCCTCGGCAGCGGCCTCCTGTTTCTGCTGCTCGACCTTTGGACCTGCCCGAAACGAAAGCATCTCCTGGGATACGGTGCTGCGACGGCTGTCGCGCTGATCCTGCTCTGGAGCTTCAAGATGGACGTTTCGGAGCCGAAGTATGCCTTTCAAAATGCCTACGTGCTGGACACGCTGGCCATGTTCTTCAAGCGCTTTTTCCTGGGCGCTGCTTTGGTCGTGCTGCTGATGACGGTCGATTTCGCGGATCGCATCAAGGCCGGCATCGGGGAGTTTTACAGCCTGACCCTCTTCGCTCTTGCGGGAATGATGTTTGCCGCCTCGGCCAACGACTTCACCATGCTCTTCGTCTCGATCGAGCTGATCACGGTGACGTTTTACGTGTTGACCAGCTTTCTGCGAAACAAGGTCGCTTCGCTGGAGGCTGGCATCAAGTATCTCATTCTGGGGGCTTTGTCCTCTGGTCTGATGGTTTACGGCATCGCGCTGGTTTTCGGAACGTCCGGCACCATGAAGTTCGGTGAGTTGGCGCAGAAGGCCACCGGGTTGATACATCAGAATCTGTTTCTGGCCGGAGTGATCTTGGTGATTTCAGGCCTGGCTTTCAAAATCGCTGCCTTTCCAATGCATCTCTGGGCGCCCGATGTCTATCAAGGCTCGCCCGCCCCGGCCACGGCATTCCTGGCCGTGGGGTCCAAGGCCGCCGGATTTGTGCTCTTACTCCGGTTTCTGTTTGGCGCGTTGCCGCATGAGTTGATCGCCTCCTGGGCCAACCTCCTCATGGGAATCGCGGCGATCACCATCCTCTACGGGAATCTCTGCGCGATCCCCCAGCGGAACCTCAAGCGGCTGCTGGGCTATTCGAGCATCTCCAACGCCGGCTATCTCCTGCTCGGGATCGCTGCGCTGAGCCGTGCGGGTTCCACGGCTGTGCTGTTTTACCTGACCGGCTATTTGTTTACGGTTCTCGCCGCGTTCACGGTGATCTCGATCGTCATGAGGCACGTCGACGGGGAAGACATCAGCGCCCTGGCCGGCCTCCACCAGCGTTCACCGCTGCTGGCCGCCGCGCTGACTCTGTCCATGGTCTCCCTCGCGGGCATCCCGCCCCTGGCCGGATTCTTTGGCAAATTCCTGCTCTTGAAGTCGGTCTTGGAGCAGGGACCCCACTACTACTGGTTGATCGGGGTTACCATCGTTGGTGTGGTCATTTCGATCTACTACTACTTCGGCGTCATCCGGGCGATCTATTGGTCGGGATCTCCGGGTAGTTCAACTGCGCTCACCCTCACGAAACCTCTCCAATTTGCCCTCTATGCCTGCGTGGCCGGCATGCTGTATCTGGGTGTGTTTCCCAGTGGGACCCTGGACGCGGCTCAGCGAGCCACTCAGGTCCTGAAGTTTTGATCGGGGACTGCGGGGCTCAACCTACTCGCTCTTGGTGAAATAAACCTGGAAAAAGCAGTTGGAAGAAACCACAAAGAACGCAGAGAAAACAGGTTGGAGAAAGAACCCCAACCGGCGGACGCTCACTCCAAAGGTCAGGCATCTCCCGACCTGCCCTCAACAGGAAATTGCCCCTCTTTGCGTTCTCTGCGGTTATTTCAACTGCCGTTTTTAGGATAAACGCAGCGAGGCGGCGCCGCAAAGCCGCGGGGGAGTGAAACCAGACTCAGGAGCCTCTCCTTATGGACTGCGGTGGCAGGACCTGAGCATTACCCACAAGTTCTTCGACCAAATGTTAGAATCCCAAAGGGATTCCGCCTCAAAGCCCAGGGTTGGCGCGACGCAGGAGCGCCTACCCTGGGTTAGTCGTTGTTTTCTCACAACCCCATCGCGGGTTGCGCTT
>JAEUHE010000115.1 GCA_016793885.1 Verrucomicrobiales bacterium | reverse complement strand
AAGCGCAACCCGCGATGGGGTTGTGAGAAAACCACGACTAACCCAGGGTAGGCGCTCCTGCGTCGCGCCAACCCTGGGCTTTGAGGCGGAATCCCTTTGGGATTCTAACATTTGGTCGAAGAACTTGTGGGTAATGCTTAGAGCCCTCTACCGCTTTTCAGGACCCGACGGAGTCGGGAACTTCTGCTGGCGCGGTGGCGTTCTCACCCCAAGACAATCACACCCGTTCCTATCCCATCCTCCCCGCTTGGATTACTCTGCTTTCCCTGCCAGAGTCCCGTCCGCATGTTTCCATACATTACCTCAGCTCAGGAAAAACAGTGGCGGCCAGGTCCCTACCCAGGCGTGGAACTTTTGGTGCTCCATCAGAATCCAACGACCGGCGGGGTCACGGTGCTGCGCAAATTTCAAGCCGGGATCACCGTACCAGAACACATTCACGCACAAGCCAATGAGTCGGTCTATATCCTGTCGGGAAGCTGGGAAGAGGGAGGGAAGGTCTACTCCACCGGAGATTTTTTCTACGCCCCGCGGGGCGAGCGCCACGGACCCCATATCGCCCGTACGGAGGTCCTAAGCCTGACCGTCTTCGACGGCCCTTTGACGGTGAATTAGAAAAGCCGGAAGGAACTCCTACGCAGTGAGTGCCGGATCAGTTCGCCATCCAACCCACACCTCCGGCCATCAAGGCCTGCGAGTGCGGGGGTTAGGTTGCCGAAGGCTTGCGGGGAGACTTGACCAACTCCGCGTCGTTATCGCGTAGCATTGCTGCTACCGCGGTGATGGGAGCCAAGGAGACAGAAACTCCGCGCTGACCTTCCGTTCGCGGCCGACGGTAATGAGCCAAAGTCTTACCAAGTTGAACAATCTCCACATATCCCTGGGGGAGACGCCATATTTGGCCCACTTCCAGGACCACATCGGTTCGTTTGAGCTTACGTGCCACAGAGGGATAGACTGGCAGAAGACTGGAAGCATTCATAGTACGAACTTTAACTAAAGCGAATGACTGAGGCGGAGGGCGTTCACCCGACCTACCTCTCGCCCCACCCAACAACCCGAAGCCACAGGCATTTGACATCCCTCCGGCTACGCCGCGAGAATAGGAATGTGCGCCCAGTCCCAGTTCTCCAATCCCATTCTCCGCAGAGGTTTCGACCTCCCTCCACGTCGACCAGCCCCATTCTTCTGGGTCTGCTGTGCACCTGGTTCATCTCGCTACTCGCCCCCGGAGCCCAATCCGGGACCGATCCGCGCCTCGAACACCAAGTCTATGTCTGGCAACGCGCATGGAACGATCCCGTCCTTCAAGCGGTAGGCTCGCGGGGCGGACCCTTCACCCGGTGGGTCGTCTTGAGCGCGGAAATCAGCTGGAAACAAGGCAAGGGGCAGCTCACCAGCGTGGAGGTCGACTACGCCGCGGTCGCGCAGACGGGAAGACCCGTCGGACTCGCCCTGCGCATCGGGCCATTCGCGGGACCATTCCAGACCAAAGGCACCGAGTTTGACCTGCTCAAAACAACGCTCCATGAACAACTCCGTCGAGCCAAGGCCAAGAGCCTTCAGCCCGTGGAACTCCAGATCGATTTCGACTGCGCCTCCTCGAAGCTAGCCGGCTACCGGATTTGGATCGAAGGTCTGAAACGGGAGTTTCCATCCTATCGTTTAACGCTCACGACTCTCCCCGCGTGGTTGGGTAGACCGGGGTTTGCGGATCTCGTCAAGGCGGCCGATGGTTTCGTGCTTCAAGTTCATTCCCTTAACCGCCCCTCCTCCTTCGATGCGGCGTTCACGCTCTGTGATCCCTCCGCAGCGCTGCGCTCGGTACAGACCGCCAACCAGGCAGGGGTTCCTTTCCGTGTCGCCCTACCGACCTACGGCTACCGTTGCGCCTTCGATCAACAGAATCGATTTCTAGGTCTCTCCGCCGAAGGTCCTCGCCCCGACTGGCCCCCAGGGACCCGTTACAAGGAGGTCCGCTCCGACCCGCAATCCATGTCCGAACTAGCCCGCATCTGGTCGACCCAGCGTCCCCCCTTCCTCACGGGAATCCTCTGGTATCGGCTCCCGGTGGATGGGGATCGGCTGAATTGGACATGGCCCACTCTCCAATCGGTCATCAGCGGATCGACCCTCAAACCGGACTTGCGGGTGGAGACAGCGACCGAGGATTCACTTTTATTCGAAATTGATTTGATCAACCGCGGGACGAGTGATGCAATTCAATCCGCCCAGATCCTGGTGCGTTGGCGCGGCAGCCGCTTGGTGGCGGCAGACGGGTTGGCTGGTTTTACGGCGGAGGACAAGGGTCCCGCCTCGATTCAATTTTCTTCCCCGACGGAATCGTTCCACCAGGAACCTTTCCGTCTGGAGCCCGGCCGGCGACAACGCGTGGGATGGGTACGATTCTCGAAACCCACCGAGGTGTCTTTTGAAGTTGATTCCCCAGCCCTTCCGCCGGGCACTACGCCCATTCCCGTCCGTTGAACGCATCCGTCGCTTCTGCTACTGTTTCATGGCGTTGGCGACTGCCTCAGCACTAGCCTGCGGTCCCGATTTTCCCAACTGGTTTCTGGGCGGAGGCGAGCAAACGTTGATCACCGCACCGACCGCGCAGTTTCGCAAGGAACTCGACCGAATGAGACTCGAGGCACCGCCCCATGCCGCTCGGCTGACCGGTCAGGATCACCCTAGTGAGACCATCACGGCGGAGCAGGCGGATCTGGACCAAGCGCTTGACCGAGCCAAGATCCCAGCTGCGGAACGTGCGCCTCACCGTGAAGCACTCCAGCAGGCACGTTTGACCGGTGTGGTCGATGCGTCGACCCAATTGCCAGCCGAGTTTGGGGAATACGCTCGCGGGGCTTGGCTGTGGCAGGCGGGACAGAAGGATCTAGCGCGTGCCCTTTGGCTCGGAATTCTCGCACGCCCGGCCGAGGAGCGCCGTTACAAGTCTACCTGGGCGGCCTACATGCTCGGGAGGTCCAGCGATACCAACGAGTGGGACCAAGCCATCGAGCGCTATCAACAAGTGCGAACCCTGGCGTCCGAAGGCTTTTCAGATTCATTGGGGCTGGCCGCCGCGAGCTACGGTTGGGAAGCCCAGCTTCGGTTGCGCCAACAAGATTACCTCCGCGCGATCGAGCTCTACCTGCGTCAGCTCGGATCCGGCGATGGCTCCGCGGTGGTCTCGCTCCGGGAAACCGCCCGTCGAGCGCTCAGCGAAGCCACCCCCACGCAACTTTTGGCACTGGCTCGCCAAGAGCAAAGTCGACGCGTCATCGGCAGCTGGCTCATCTCCGGCACCGACGACGCCTGGGCCCCCGAGACGCAACTGGCGGACTCGAAAAGCCTGGCCGGCCGCTGGCTGGCTGCAGTCGAGGCGGCTGGAATCCGGGACCTGGCCACCGGGGAGCAACTGGCGCTGGCCGCTTATCAGTCGGGCGACCTGACCAGCGCACGGCGCTGGATCCAACGCGCTCCCACCTCGCCCACCGTCCAATGGCTCAATGCGAAGCTCTGGCTGCGGGCGGGAAAGATTGATAAAGCCGCCGAGATTCTAGCACGAATCGCCGGTCATTTCCCCCTGGCAACCCCCACCGCTGCAGAATCGCGGAATCAGGGCCTGATCTGAATGGCGGTTAGTTAAGTCCTAAGCGTTTTTTGGAGAGACGTTTGCGACGAGGAGGATTGGGGAGGTTTGAGAGCATGTATTCGGCGGTTATTTGCTGCATTTGGAGGAGCGTTTCCCAGACCTTCCGTTGGTTGGC
>JAEUHE010000114.1 GCA_016793885.1 Verrucomicrobiales bacterium | reverse complement strand
TCCAGTCGCAACCCGCGTTGGGGTTGTGAGAAAATAACGACTAACCCAGGGTAGGCGCTCCCGCTTCGCGCCAACCCTGGGCTTTGAGGCGGAATCCCTGTGGGATTCTAACATCTGGTCGAAGAACTTGTGGGTAATGCTCAGAGAGGTCTACCGCACTCCATATGGCCCAGCTGGGTCTCTAGGCGTCTTGGAGTTGACCGCGAAGCGGTCCGATGAGGTGTTTAGTTCCATAGTCCTGTAGCCCTCTACAGCTTTTCGGCAACCGACGGAGTCGGGAGATCTCACCCACTTCCAATCCCCCTCTCGGGACCCAATATAAAAAGGGCCAGCCGTTGCCGGCTGGCCCTGGGGGTTTGGGATCAAAGAGTTCTGGCCCTTAATTAAACCAGAGTCCTAGTTCCGCGTCCGGAAGAACACGGCGGCTTCGCCGCCGTTGGGAGCGGAATAGGGGTTGGCCGCGGCATCGATGTCGGTCCAGGTGGCGAGGTCCGTGGAGGTCTGGAGCACCGCGCCGCTCCAGGTCACAATGATGTTCCCACCTTGGATTTGAATGCTCTCCACTCGCGGAGCCTTCCCGCAGCCCACGCCACCATCGTAAGAGAGATAGCACGATGGAATCGGGGGTAATTCGGCAGCGGGTGTGGTATCCCCGACCAACCGCACGCCCACGCGACAGTAGTCATCTCCGTTCGACTCCTTCCAGATGACTTGCAACGCATAGCGAACGCCCTTTTCCAAAGGCATCGGAGCCGTGGTACCGGGCAAGCCGCTCTCCGCGAAGGCAGCGCTGGCGGCGGTCAACGAAGCGTCGGGCACGCGATCGGTTGCCTCCAAAGCGTCGAACTGGTCATCCAGACCGATGCGTAGCTCGGCTTGGTCGTCACCGGCCAGAAAGAACTCATACTCCCCGGATTCGGGAGGCGTGAACCAGGCACGAAAGCGGCCCGCATAAATGTTGATGGTGTTGTGCGGGAACGCGAGTTCCGAGTCCATGGTATCGACAGCGAGATCGATGCTGAAGCCGCAGGGGTAGCGGTCGCTGCCGCGGAGATCGGACACGGCCCCACCGTTCAGCTCATACCAAAGCTCCAAACCCGCCTTGCAGTCCGTGGCACTGAAGGCCTTCCATTCCTTGGCCGTTCCCACCGGAAGCAGATTCCCAGCCGCATCCTCAATCCCGCTCACGCTCACCGTGTAGGTGCCACCGGGAGCCTGAAGATCCGTCATCAGCTTGATCCGGGTCGAATCGATGATCTCCGCTCCGAAAACAGGAAGCGCTCCGCTGACGCGGTAGTTGGCAACTGACGCCGCTTGGGCCGCGTTCAAAGGCTCCGAAAAGGTCAGGTAAACGGCCCCAAGGTTAATGCTACCCCTCGCTTCCAACAACGTCGGCGCTGTGCCATCGACAGACAGGTCAGCATCCCCGCTGGTCGTGCTGAACCCAGCGCTCGAGACCACACAACGAATCTTGGCCCCATCATCGGCGACCGTGAGAGCCGGGGTCGTGTAGCTTGCCCCTGTCGCACCAGGGATGTCGGAAAATTCTCCCCCCAGCAACGCTTTCTGCCACTGATAGGTGATGGACTCGGTGCTCGTGGCCGTCACCTGGAATCTGGCCGTACGACCCGCTGCGGTCTTCACCGGGGAAGGATTCTCCGTGATGCGCAAATTGCCGGTCGCCTCAAATTCAGCCAGGTAGATCGCTTCAAAGCCGTAGGAGTAGGAGGTTCCCGCATTGGGCGCATCTCCGAACGGAGTCTTTCCCATATAGCGCAGAGCCTCGATGCGAAACTCTCCCTCGGGAGAAGGTTCAATTTTTTCCCAGCAGACCAAGGATCCGTCCTTGTTATGCCCCGCATTCAAGGCGACCTGGTTAGGGGCTAAGTCAGCGGCCGCCGCCGGGTAGGTGGCGGCGGTGAAGATGTTCCGATTTGCGCTGCCATCCTTGTGAGCCGCAACGGCATTGTTGGCACCCAGGATGGTGTAGACGCTCCAGCGATTGTTGTAGTTGCCACCACGGAGGGCGGTGCCGCAAAAGGTGTAGACTTTGCTCGGATCGAGACCGCTGAAAATCAGGGTGAGTTTAACAGTGGACCGAACTCCCGGGATGCCGTCGTTGGTCAGATCCACTTTCCCATCAAACAGCAAACTCGCAGGGCTCCCGGCGTTGGGGCCGCCATTGCGAGCTCCAAAGTCATCCGGCGTCCCTCCCTCCGCCTCAACTGTTACAATGACCGGCAGATCATCCGCCGTCTCAATGTTCCGCAGAGTCGCCGTCTGACCTGTGGTGCGCAACTGTCCCGCCGTCGCGTTCGGACTGGTCCCAGGTCCGGTGGCGTAATCGTGAAATGCCTCCCAATTCGGAGCAGCATGGAGGCTCAGAGTTGCGGCAATCCACAAAATCGAGGCGATCGAAAACGTCGATGGAGACAAGGAGCGGCTCATCGATCTCGCCGATCGAAGCCGTGCAAATGAGGTCATCATACAGACAGGGGTTGGGTTGGGGTTGAAGGGATTGGGATAGAAACCTTCCTTCGGGCAAAAGGCAGCTGACCGGGCCATGAGGGCACGGCAAAGCCGGGCAGATTGCCAACGACCTAAAGGATGGGACATGAAAGTCTTATAGGGAAAATACCTAACACAATCAAGCCAAAATCGGGAAAGCGCAGTTCTTCGAGTGTGATCAATTCCGCTGAGGCCCGGTTCTTTGCATGGAGTTCCTGCTTGAGCAGGCTCGGCGTGCGAACTCACTTCGTAGCAGCCTCCGCCCGAGGACTACAGAGATCGCTCTCGCCCGGAATTAACCACAGCCCCGTTCTTCTCGGTTGTCCCCGAACCGGCAGCCTGTCTATCCTATCGCATGCGAATTCTTTCAGGCATTCAGCCCTCGGGCGCACTGCATCTCGGCAACTATTTCGGGATGATGCGTCCATCGATCGAACTTCAAGAGAAGGGTGACGCGTTCTACTTCATTGCGGATTACCACTCGATGACCTCGCTGTTTGACGCTGCCCAGCGACGAAAAAACACCCTCGATGTCGCCCTGGATTTTCTGGCCTGCGGGCTGGATCCCAAGAAATCCATCTTCTGGAAACAGTCCGACCTACCCGAGGTGGTCGAACTGTCCTGGCTGCTGACCACGCTCACCCCCATGGGTCTGCTGGAGCGCTGTCATAGCTACAAGGACAAAACAGCCCGGGGCATCAGCGCCAACCATGGGCTCTTCGCTTACCCCGTGCTGATGGCGGCGGACATCCTCATTTTCGACTCCAACATCGTGCCCGTAGGCCGGGACCAAAAGCAGCACGTCGAGGTCACCCGCGACATCGCGATCAAATTCAACGAACAATACGGCCAGACGTTTGTGGTTCCCGAACCACAAATCCGGGATGAAGTTGCGGTGGTGCCGGGGACCGATGGGCAGAAGATGAGCAAGAGCTACGGCAACACCATCGAGATTTTTGCGGAGGAGAAAGCGATCCGGAAGAAGATCATGGGCATCGTCATGGACAGCCGCACTCCGGACGAACCCAAACCCGATGCCGATAAAAACCTAGCCATCCAGCTTCTCAAGCTGGTCGCCCCAGCCGATGTCGCGAGCGGATACGAGGATCGACTGCGTGCCGGCGGGTTTGGCTATGGGGACCTCAAGAAGGCTCTGTTCGAACACTATTGGAACTACTTCGCGTCGGCGCGGACCAAACGCGCGGAACTGGCCAACAATTTGGATTATGTGCATCAGGTCCTGCAGGAGGGAGCAACCCACGCCCGCGCGGTTGCGGCCACTGTGCTGAAGAGAGCGCGCCAAGCCTCCGGACTGGAATAGTCAGGGCTATTTCGCGAACTCGATGCAGCGGGTTTCACGCAGGACCGTCACCCGGATTTGCCCGGGATATTGCAATTCCTCCTCGATCTTCCGGGAGATCTGCCGGGCTAGCTGATACGCCTCTTCATCACTGACGGCCTGCGGTTGAACCATGATTCGCAGCTCGCGTCCCGCCTGCACCGCGAAGGCTTTCTCGACGCCCTTAAAGGACAAGCCGATTCGCTCGAGATCTTCCACCCGGCGAATGTAAGTCGTGAGAGTCTCCGATCGAGCCCCCGGCCGAGAGGCACTCATCGCATCGGCCGCGCTCACCAGAATTCCCAGAGGTCCCTCAGGGGCAACCTCGTCATGATGGGACGCCACGGCGTTGATGATCATGGGGCTCTCGCCGAAGCGGCGCAGAAATTCGGCTCCGACGATCGCGTGAGGACCCTCCATCTCCTGATCCAGCGCCTTCCCGATGTCGTGGAACAGTCCGCATCGTTTGGCCGTCGGAATATCCAAACCCAACTCGGCGGCCATCAAGCCGATCAGATGCGCCACCTCGATGCAGTGCTCGAGGACGTTCTGAGAAAAGCTGTGGCGGAAACGCAACTTCCCCAGCACTCGAACCACCTCCGGGTGCACCGCTGAGAGACCCACGCGCTGAACGGCTTCCTCGCCGGCCTTCTGAATGGCCTCGTCCATCTCGTCGGAAACCTGCTGAACAACTTCTTCGATGCGTGTGGGGTGAATGCGGCCATCCAACAACAGCCGCGACATCGACTCCCGCGCTACCTCACGTCGGACCGGATCGAAGCCCGACAAGACCACTGCGTTGGGGGTGTCGTCGATCAGAACCGTCACTCCCGTGGCATTTTCGAACGCCCTGATATTCCGTCCTTCCCGGCCGATGATGCGCCCTTTCAGATCCTCGCTCGGCAGGTTGACGGTGGAGCTGGAAGACTCGAACGAATGAACTCCGGCATAACGATGGATGGCCACCGAGATAATCCGGCGCGCTTTCTCCTCAGCTCGGGTCTTGGCTTCGTCCATGAGACGTCGGCTAAGATCGCTCGCCTCCTGCAAGGCAGCCTGCTCAATCTCCTTAAGCACCAACGCACGCGCCTCGGACTCGGTCAGGCGGGCGGTCGCGAGCAGCCGCTGTTGACGCTCCCGCTGAATCGCCTCTACCTGGCTGCGAAGCTGGTCCAACTCGAGCCGCTTCTGAACGCACTCCTCCTTCTGCTGCAACAGCCCTCGCTCTTCTTGAACCAGATTCTCGAGCTGGCGATTGATTAAGGATTCGCGCTCAGCCAAACGAGTCTCGACGGCGACCAACTGCGCCTGGCGGGCATCAAAGGAGCGTTCCAGTTCCTGACGATGCTTTAAACCTTCCTCACTGGCACGAATCTGGGCTTCGCGCATCAAATTCTCGGCCTGGCGGGCGGCGTTGTCCTTCTGAGCCTGCGCCTCGAGCCGCCTAACCTCAAAAAGGTTGCGCTCCTTCCATCGAACCAGCCAATACCCCATGGCCACCCCGGCGCCGAACAACCCTATGACCTGCACGTAAATATTGGACAACCAAATCATGCTCATTCGCAGCCCCGCTCACCCACTACTCTCGACAACCAACGAGTGGGTGTCACAAGAAAGTCTACCGGAACATCGTGCGCCTGCATCGGCACTGCCAGGATCACCTGCCAATCAAACGTCACCCCGCACTTATTGCCGCCTTCCAGGCCAGCCAAGAGCCGATCGTAATAACCGCGGCCCCGACCAACCCGTCCAAATCTAAGGTCAAAGCCTAAGCCGGGAACAAGCACCAAGTCCAGATGGTTTATCGGGATAACCGGACACTCGGCTCGGGGCTCGAGAATACCCATCACCCCCGCTTGCAGATCCCCCTCCAAATCCCGCACCCGTACCGGCTCATACCGGTCTTCCGCCCTCAAAAAGCGCGGAAGTGCCAGAACCTTCTCCTCCCGCAAGGCCGCGTCCAGCACGGGCCGAATGTCCGGCTCCAGGCGCATGGGGTGGAAGGCGAGAATCCGGTGGGCCGCGCGCCAGACCGGGGCAGCCAACAGTCGTTCACACAGACTCACCGAGGCCAGCCGCCGCTCCTCCTCCGAGTGGAGGTTCGCCGCCGCGTTCAGCTCACGACGCACCCGTTCCTTCTCCATCAACACGTCGCCACTCATTCCAGCTTCGAGGATGAACTCTTGCGCGCTTCAGCAGTCAGGGCGCGCCAACGATCGAGACGCTCTTTCAGCTTCTTCTCGGTCCCCTGCTCGGTCGGCTCGTAATAGCGCCGCGGCGCGCCTAAATAGTCCTGCGGCACAAAGTGATCCGGATGGTTGTGGGCATACTCATAGCCTTCCCCATGCCCGAGTCGCTTGGCCCCGGCGTAGTGTCCATCACGCAAGGCCGTCGGCACCGGCAACGTCCGCCCCTGCCGCACATCCTCCAGAGCGGCATCGACGGCTACCATCGCTGTGTTGCTCTTGTTCGCGCTAGCAATGTAGATCACGGCTTGGGCGATCGGAATGCGAGCCTCCGGCCATCCCACAAACTGCGCCACCTCGTGGGCCGCATTCGCCAACACCAAAGCCATCGGATCCGCCAAACCCACATCCTCGGCTGCGCAGATCACCACACGACGCGTGATAAACCGCGGATCCTCACCCGCGTGAATCATCTTCGCCAGCCAGTAGAGGGCTGCATCGGGATCGCTGCCACGCATCGATTTGATAAACGCCGATGCCGTGTCGTAGTGCGCATCGCCATCCCCCTCGTAAACAATGGCTTTTTTCTGAATGCTCTGTTCCGCCACCTCGAGCGTGATGCGCAGCAGACCATCGGAACTGCGAGCGGTGGTCAAAGCGGCCACCTCGAGCGCATTCAGAGCCTTGCGGCCATCTCCATCGGCCATGCGCGCAAGGTGGGCCAAAGCCTCCGGGGCGGCTTCGATGCGCAGATGCCCCAAGCCGCGCTCCGCATCCTGGAGCGCGCGGTCGAACAGTTCGAGAGTTTCAGGCTCCGTCAAGGGCCGCAGCTCAAAGATCTGCGACCGGGAGACCAGCGGGGAGTTGACGAAAAAAAACGGGTTATGGGTGGTCGCACCCACCAGACGAATCACACCGCTCTCCACATCGGGAAGCAGGACATCCTGCTGCGACTTGTTGAACCGGTGAATTTCGTCGATGAAAACCAAGGTTGGCTTCCCGGTGTTCTGGAGCCGATGCGCCGCCGAACTCAACACTCGCCGCATGTCCGCGACATTCGATTCAACGCCACTCAGCTTCTCAAATCGGTTCTTGGTCTGGAGCGCGATGATCTGAGCCAGCGAGGTCTTACCCGTCCCGGGCGGACCGTAGAAGATGAGCGATTGGATGCGGTCCGCCTCAATCGCGCGCCGCAGCAACTGACCGGGACCTAGGATGTGGGTTTGGCCGACATATTCGGCCAGGTTGCGCGGACGCATGCGGGCCGCGAGAGGCGCTTGGCGAAACGCAGCATCCGCCGCTGAAGGTCCTTCTTCAGCGGGCAGCGGCACCGGTGGAGCCTGCCCAAATAGATCGTCGCCCGTCATCCTGAACGCAGACTATCAGCGAGCCTTCGGCCACCCAACATGTTTTTGGAGGGGGAACACCTCCAAGAAACGGACGTGAATCGAGACCATAAACCTGGCAGCAAGGGAGTGGGCGGGGCAGCGCTCTATGGAGCGCGGAGGCACGACCTAAGCATTACCCACAAGTTCTTCGACCAAATGTTAGAATCCCAAAGGGATTCCGCCTCAAAGCCCAGGGTTGGCGCGACGCAGGAGCGCCTACCCTGGGTTAGTCGTGGTTTTCTCACAACCCCATCGCGGGTTGCGCTT
>JAEUHE010000113.1 GCA_016793885.1 Verrucomicrobiales bacterium | reverse complement strand
GCAGACCTAAGCCTTATCCGCTCCTGATGAAACATCGGAGAACGTTTCGCGAAATTTCCCATCGAAACCGATACTACAAAAACAGCGTCTTCGGTCCCAAATACCGCATTTCTTCGAAGCGCTAACTAACTGCCATTCGGGCCTGATCTCCAGCCTGTGGACGGAGGAGGAGGCGGTGTCCGCTCCTCAGCAATTCCATGCCGAGCTGGGGGTTCTAAGGCTTGTGCGCCGCGAATACAGCCAGGCGCTGGATGCGCTCGTCCGCGCAGACTTTTGGATGGATGCTGCCTATGTCGCCGAGCGAGTGCTGACCTTGGACGAACTGAAAACCTATGTAGACCGCCACTGGCCGGAACTTCCACCTGAGGAGGGCAATACCCCATCGGACCCGGCTATCGATGAGAGTGCGCCGGAAGGGGACGCCGCCCGAGAAAATCGGCAACGAGCCAGCCTCCGTCACCTCCTGGGAAGACGGCTGGCCCGCGACAACCGGGCAGAGGAAGCGGCGCCCTACTTGCCACCGGGGGCTCGCGCTCAACTGGAAAGCATGATCGAAGGAATGCGCAAGGGTTCCGATGAGTCGCTGGCCAAGTCGGAGCGAGCCGGCGGCTGGTGGCAGGCGGCCCAAGTCGCCCGGGCTCACGGGCTCGAACTTATGGGAACCGAACTCGAGCCCGACTGGTCGGTGCATGGGGCGCATTTCGAGGCCGGAGTCACGCTGGAGTCGCGGCTGGCTGCCCCTCCCTACGCCAGCCCGTCTAGCAACGAGGTCAGCCGCGCTGCCCGCCATGCCCCACAACTCAACAAGCGCTTTCACTACCGCTACACGGCGGCAGCGATGGCCTGGCAAGCGGCCGAGCTCCTGCCCAACAACGACGACGAGACCGCCCGAATACTCTGCACCGCCGGAAGCTGGATCAAAAACCGGGACCCGCAGGCCGCCGATGTCTTCTACAAGAGCTTGGTCCGCCGCTGCCGCAAGACACCGATCGGTAACCAAGCGGATGCGATGAGGTGGTTTCCCAGGCTGGATGACAACGGCAATCCCATACCTCTCCAGCCAGCGACACGAGCCACCCCACCTGAGCCGGAACCCGATCCAGAGCCCAATCCGGAGCCAGAGCCCATCGCCGAACCTCAAGCCAACGAGCCGTAAGCTGAGACTCGTGCCCTATGGACTGCGGTGGCACGACACCGCTGTTCCTTCACGCCGCCTCATCCCCTCCACGCACCCATCTACCAAGGACGTCCTCCAGTCACTCTGTTGCGCGTAGGAAAAGCGGAGACGTGTCTCCGCACTCCATAACGCCACCCCGTTACCTACGTCATTGGAGAGCCTGACCGCCCTATGGACCGCGGTGGCACAACACCGCGGTTCCTTCACGCCGACCCATCCCCACCAACGCACCCATCCGCCAAGGACGCCCCCCAGCCACTCCGTCGCGCGTAGGAAAAGCGGAGACGTGTCTCCGCACTCCATAACGCCACCCCGTTACCTACGTCATTGGAGAGCCTGACCGCCCTATGGACCGCGGTGGCACGACACCGCTGTTCCTTCACCCCGGCTTAGCCCCACCCACACACCCATTCACCAGGGAAGCCCCCAGCCACTCCGTCGCGCGCAGGAAAAGCGGAGACGTGTCTCCGCACTCCATCACGCCACCCCGTTACCTACCTCATTGGAGAGCCTGACCGCCCTATGGACTGCGGTGGCACGACACCGCTGTTCCTTCACCCCACCTTAGCCCCACCCACACACCCATTCACCAAGGAAGCTAACACCGACAATCCCAAGGGTCACTTCAACCAGCGACGTGCCACGCACTCTCCCAGGTTCGCGAAAAACGGCGCAGCAACGGTTTCATACTCGTAACGGTCGTCGTTGAGAATCTCATCCCGGTTCGTATAGATGACCGCAGTCACAAACACCGCTCGGCCGTTCGCCGGGTTCCTGAGATACGAGTTCTCGACCGTAAATCCGTACGCTTGCCCGATTTTTCCAGTCACCTGGATGCGCTCCGACTCAACCACGGACGGAAACACCCGACGAATACCCGGTAGGAGATACTTGCAATAGTCGTCTGGGAAACGCTCTCCAGGATACACGGGATTTCTCGACTCCCTCGGATACTGCGTGAGTGCCTGGACCAAAAAGTCCCGATGGGAGTCCGTGAGCCCGCAGCCCGGCGTTCCCAGGTCGATGTCCGGCCTAACGACCTTCACGAGCAGATGTTGCAAGTCTCGCAAACTAATCCCGTTGCGGCGGGTAAAGTCCATGGGTTCCAAGACAGTCTTGTCGCCGCGCAGGAAGCCGGCTCCCACTTGAATCCGTGGGGCGCGATTCGTCCGAGCCAGCAAGCCCACGCGAGCCGGCACCTCGACGGAGGCCGAATCGGATAGCCGCAGGGTGACCGCTGCCGAGTTCAGCGGCTGCGGAATCACCCGGGATTCGGAAAGCCGATGATTGAGCACGGGAGAGTTTAAACCCAACTCCTGCATCGACCGATGCAACTGCTCGTGTCCCACCAGATCAAAGAGACGGTTAAAAGCCTGGTTATCAGACACCAACGCGAGCTTGCGGATCTCGTGTCCCACCGTAATACGCTGACCCTCGGCATTTGAAGGATCCGACCTCTGAGCGACATCACCCGGAAAAAGTGGCGCGATCTCCAGCGGGACGCGGAGGAGATCCCCGCTCGCGTGGGCCCGTTGCAGCGCCTCAATGGCTTGTAGCGCCGAGACTGCCGCGCAGAGTTTCACAGCGCTGGCGGGATAGAAATACTCTGCTCCCGGCCGAAAGCTCCAGGTCCGAAGCGAAGGAAAGCCACGTCGATCATCGACTACCTCCGAGATCAGGATCTGGAGCCGATACTCCCTCGCCGACTCTAGGAGCGGGCCGAACCGGGCAGTCTGCCGTCGCAGCCAACCCGTCAAATCACGCTCTCGCTCAGGCGGCAACCAGACGCACGCCGTGCAAGCCACAACCGCCAGCATGGCGGTGCAGCATCGTATCCTGCGGTCAAATATTCGCGCTACCATAGTCCGATGATGTTTCTACACCTCGCAAACAGCCGTGCGGTTTCGGGGGCGCTGGTCGCTGCTAGCCGACCACCCACTCAGGCCAGGGCAATGGCTGGAAGGTGAACCGCGCCGGCTCCCGCGCTTCTGGATCGAGCAGCACCTGAAAGAAACCGCCATCCTGACGCAGCTGGATGCCGGTCAACGACGGACAGAGCCGCACTCGAAAATGGCGCCAGTGCCCGGCCTCCTGCAAGGCCGAGCTGAGACGTTTGGCGGTGCTGCCCAGGAATGTCAGACGCGGCATGCCCGCAAGTAGACGGCTCTGCCAGAGAATGAGCGGAGAGTGAAGGTGGCCCACCACGGTTTGTTCGATCTGAGCGACATGGTCGCGAACCGCGGTCTCTCGCCAGAGGAAGGGCAAAGCGCTCGGGTCATGACAAAACAGAATCACGCGCTGATCAGATCGAAGTCGGTCGAAAGCTCCGGCAATCTCGGCCAAATGCGCACGCCTTAACTCGTGCCATGCCTCCAGTTCCTCGGGCAACGCCTCCCCCTGATAGACGGGCAACGCCAGCACCGTCGAGGTCACCCCCATCAAGACATAGCGGCCTAGTTCCTGAGTCCAGAACGAAGGCACTCCCAGGTCGGATCGCGTGCGATGCCAACTCGCCAAGCGCAGCCCGCCGAAGCCGCCCGCCATGCTCCGCTTGCCCAACTCATGGTCCCCCATGATGGCCAGCAACCGACCTGCGAAACGGTCGCGCAGACGCTGGAGGCAGAGCGCGGCGCTCTCGTAAGCCGCGGGATCGCTCAGCCCCAGATAAGCTGAATCGCACGAGTAGTCACCGTTGGCAATGACCCAATCGGGAGTTCCGGCACGATCCAAAAAACCGTCCAACAAGTGATTGTGCGCAAACGGGTTGTCCAACCACAAAAAACGGCGATGGAAGCGGAGAAGCAGGCGCTGCCAGAGCGCCGACCGATCCTCCGGAATCTTTCCACCACGAGCGCGTTCGAGCGGGCCGGCATGATGGATGTCGCTAACCACCACGAGGCGAATCATCTGACTCACCGTGCGGATCTGGATCGAGAGGGTCAAGAAAACACCAACCTTGGGGGCTGGCTGTGATGCCTTCAGGGTTCTGCCGCAGCAGTCCGCTGATGCATCGGAAAAAACAGCTCGAAGGTGGTACCCTTCGAAGGATCGGTCTGAACCTCGATCAAGCCGCGGTGCGCCCGAACAATCTGACGCGTGATGGGCAATCCAAGGCCGGTCCCCCCCGGTTTGGTGGTGAAGAACTCATCGAACAAACGGTCCAGATGATCCGGGGCGATCCCACTGCCACTATCGCTCACCGCGATCACATAGGCGCGCTGGGGATCCGTTTCGGATCCGCGCGCCAGGGGCAGCTCCTTTCGCTGGATCGAGGTCCGAACCGTCAGCTTACCTTCCGGTCCCATCGCCTCAAAGCCATTGATCACCAGGTTTAAAATAGCCTGTTCGATCTGGTGAGGATCGCCCCATACCTCCTCCTCGCCCGCCCCTAACTCCACCTGGAGCAAGACCGAGCGGTCGTGCAATTGAGGTGTCATGAGCCGAGCCACAGACTCGATGATGTGGTGCGGCTTCACCCACTCGAACCGAGGCTGATCCGGTGCGCTCGTCTTGAGCATCTGCCCAACCAAAGCATTAATGCGCTGAATCTCTTGCCGCACGATATGAGCGATCCCCAGCCCTGGCTGCTTCTCCAACACCAGATCAACCAATGTTTTGACGGCGACCAAAGAATTCTTGATCTCATGGGCACGCGCCGCATACCAAGGCCGCGGATTGGAGGCGTCCAAGGGAGCATCGGCAACCGCCTCGCCCGCTTCGAGCAACCTCACCGCCATTAGGCAGCGCCCCCCCTCGCCGTGACCAACCGAGCCGGGAATCCACAACGAATCCACCTGAAAATGACCAGGCAGCTGCCCGGCTCGAGCCCAAAGTGCTCGAACAGAAAGACTGCCGGAGCCCGCGGCTCGAACAGCGCCTAGGGTTTCTTCCAGGAACGGCGGGAGCTGGGCCGCAGGGACAGGTAAACCCGCGTCCTTGGGCACAAGTCCCAAGAACCGAGCCTGCGGATTGAACTGGATTGCGTTGCCGTCCGCATCGAGCACCAGCAATGCGCTGTCACCCGGGCATTCCTGCGACGGCATTCGGCTCTCCCGAACGTCCTGATCTTTGGGTAGTCGAGCCATTCGTCCGTTAACGTAACCAGAGTCGACGCTTCCTGACGGTTTTCAAATCCCGTCTGCCAACCCTGCGTTGGGGATAGAATAGTCCGTCCCACTGTTCACACAATGAAAAATCACCTAGCAGCCGGTCGGACCTGTCCCGACCCCGACTCGGAGCCGGGGTGAGCATCCCGTAGAACGACATTCACGTCCGACGGCCTGCTCGAGTGAAAGAACATCACGGACGTGCTCGTAGTACCAATGAGCGCTTGAAATGAGCCCCGCGAACCGGGATAAAGTGCCCAATCCACTCCATTCCAGTATTGCCAACTTTGCTTTAGCACTGCAGTAATGCTCACAGACAAATCAGTGAAGTCGGTTTCAGAAGAATATACCCAGGCAGAACTAAGTCGTACATTCATGAAGACGATCCTGGTGCTGGCGCAGAATCCAGAGCTGCCCAACGCCATTCGATCAGCTCTGGAGTCTCATCCATATCGGATCATTCATCGCCCGGACATAGACGAAGCGGAGCCCTTGCTCAAGCACGGGGCTCTCGACGTGTGTCTGCTCGATGCTGACCAGCCTCAGGTGCAGGCCATGTGGACCATTGAGAAACTAAGGGAACTGGGTCCAAAATTGCCCGTCCTGGTCTTCACAACCACCCGGTCGCCCGAATGGGAGGAAACGGCTTATCTCCGGGGAGTTTCCCAGATTCTGACCAAGCCGGTGCGCGGCCGTTTACTGCACTCGTTCCTGGAACGGCTCTCCACGCCAGTCCGAAACGCGCCTTCGGCGCGACGACTCGCCACCACTGGCCCGATCACGCCCGCATCAGCCGCCCTCAACCAGGAGTTTCCGCGCTGGATGGAATCACTGCAAAAGGTCGCGGCCCTGCTCCCGCACGCGTACTCAGTTCCATCCCTGCTCCAAGCGGTGCTGCCTTCCTTGCGACGCAGCCTCGCCGTGCATCGGATCGTAGTCTTTTTACGACAGCCCCTGGCACTCGAGGCCGGGTCGGCGATTCAAGCGGAAGGACGCCGACTTCATTCGATCGCGGCCTTGGGAGTCTCTCCCAAAGTCCTAGAGCACTTTGAACTCTCGCTCGACAATGGCTTAGGGGCCTGCCTGGGCGGGCGCGTCGGTATCCTCCGTCGCAACTCCGAGCAACTGGTCGGCAACACCACAGCCGAGCAGGAGATGGATGTGCTGGGCGTGGAGTCGATCGTCAGTCTGATGGAGGGAGAGGTTATGCTGGGCTTGATCGGCTTCAGCGAAAAAATCAACGGCGAGATGCTGGACCAGGAAACCGTCGAGGCCCTGTTCTTCTTGGGCGAGCACCTAGCCCAGGCGATCAAGCAAATCTGGGCCAATGAGCGGGTAGTCCGGAACCATGGTATGATGGCCGACATCCTGCGCGAGCTGAACAGCGCGTGCGTCGTGGTGGGTCGCGACCTGCGCATCCTCCACGCCAACAAGGCCGCCCAAACCCTCTTCCTCGCGCCCGCCGACCGCCAAACCGAACTGACCTACAGCGACCTTCCCCAAACGCTCTGCAACCGGGTCTACCAGGTTCTTAAAACCGGCAACGCAGCCGCGAGTTTCAAATACCGCCCGTCGGAGAATCCAGGAAGACTCTTCCAGGTGAGCATCATTCCGTTTCAGGGGAAGGACATGTTGCTGCCGGTTTCCGCACTGCTCATGATGGAGGATCAGACGCAGTCCGAGCAGCTCAAGCGATTGGAGATCGAAGCCGCCAACTTGAGATTGGTGCGGACGATGGCCGACCGGTTGGCCCATGAGATCGGCAACGCCCTCGTTCCGGTGTCGACTCACCAGCAACTGCTCGCCACGCGGCATAAAGATCCTGAGTTTCGCGCCTCGCTGGAAACCGCCTTGGCCAGCAGCGTTAAGCGCATCGCTCGGCTGGTGAATCAGATGGTCTTACTGGCCCAGGATCGGCCGGTGGCCATGCAGCGCCTGCCGATCGTCTTGCTCATCGAGGAGGGCTTCCGGGAGGCCCAACGGCACCTACCGATCCAGACGGCGACCCTCAAGCAAAGCAACGAGTCAACCTCAGCCACGGTGTTCGGAGACCACGACGCGCTAAAACACGCTCTTGCTGAAGTATTTATAAACGCACTTCAAGCGAATCCCGCGGAGGCGAAAGTAGCCATTCGCACCTATGAGCATACGGAGGAGAATGGAAATCGGACGCTGAAAATCGAAATCATGGACACGGGCGAAGGCTTTTTGAGTGAAACTGCCGGCCAGGCTACGGAGGCCTTTTTTACCACCCGGAGCGTCGGATTGGGGTTAGGACTGACGGTGACTCGTAAAGTGATTGAAAACCATCAAGGGAAGTTGGAGATTATCCCTTCGGAAGGAAACCGGGGTGGTTTTGTGGTCATTTCGCTCCCTCTGGAGGGGGCTCCGTGAATTTGAGCGTCTTTTGCCGACTTTTCGTTTGACTCCCGCCCCCCGTTTGTTAGTTTCCGCGCTCCTTAACGTTAGGTTCTGATGAAAACATTTTTGCCCAAAGTCGATTTACAGCAGCGCAAGTGGCACGTGGTTGATGCCGATGGTGCCGTCCTAGGCCGTTTGGCGGCCCAGATTGCCGATATTTTGCGCGGCAAGAACAAGCCTGTTTACACCCCGCACATCGATGCTGGGGATTTTGTCGTCGTGATCAACGCTGAAAAGGTGTTGTTGACTGGCAAAAAGGAGAGCGACAAAGAATTCATGACTTACTCCGGATGGCGCGGTGGAGAAAAGTTTGAAACCGCCTCCCAACGGCGCGCTCGCCGCCCTGAACTCTTGATCCACCATGCGGTGCATGGAATGGTTCCCAAAAACCGTCTGGGTGCGCAACTGCTCACCAAGCTCAAGGTTTACAGCGGACCGGATCACCCCCACGGTGCCCAGCAGCCTCAACCGCTGAAGGCGGCCGCCCTGAGAACCAAGGTCACCAAGTAAACCAGGACCTGCTCAAGATCACCTATTTGAACTGAATCCGTAACGAAACTCACTCATGGCCCAGAAACAGGAATACCTCGGGACCGGCCGGCGCAAAACCGCAGTGGCGCGTGTGCGCCTTGCCTCGGGAACCGGAAAAATCACGATCAACGGCCGCAAGCTGGAGAATTATTTCATGACGGAATCCCAACGGATTCACGCTCTCCAGCCGCTCACCGTGACGGAATCAGTGTCCAAGTACAATGTCCGCGTCAACGTCAACGGTGGCGGCCCCAACGGCCAAGCCGGTGCCGTGCGCCACGGAATCGCCCGCGCGTTGCTGCAGCTGGATGCGACTCTCCGCCCGACGCTCAAAACCAACGGCCTCCTGACCCGCGATCCTCGTATGAAGGAACGTAAGAAGTATGGTCAGCCGGGTGCCCGTAAACGCTTCCAGTTCTCCAAGCGTTAATCCTCGTTTTCTCAGAAAAACCCCGCTGGGCTTCCCAGCGGGGTTTTTTCTTATTACCGTGCCTCGGCGGTTCGGCACCTGGTCTGCAGCTGCCCGAAGCCTCGCCGCTCTACGTTGCTAGATTTAATCGATTTCGATCTTATGCCCACACGCGTCGCCATTGTCGGAGCTTCCGGATACTCAGGAGAGGAGCTAGTTCGCCTGCTGCTCAACCACCCGCATGTCGAACTGACGGCGGTGACCTCCCGTCAGAGCGCCGGACAGACCATCGCTCAGGTTTTTCCTAAGTTTGCCAGCCATCCCCACTCCAAGACCCTGCGGTTCACCGAGCCGAATGCCGAAGCTCTGGCGCAGCAGGCCGATATCATTTTCCTCGCTCTCCCTCATGGTGTGGCGGCCGAGTTCGCTGTGCCTCTCATGAAAGCGGGCCGCCAGGTGATCGATCTGAGCGCCGACTTCCGCTTGAAGAGCGCCGAGGTCTATCGGGAGTTTTATGCTCACGAACATCCAGCGCCGGATCTGCTGCGCACCTCGGTCTACGGACTGCCGGAAGTCTACCGCGAACAGATCCGCACCGCCCAGCTCATCGCCTCCCCGGGCTGCTACCCCACCAGCATCCTCCTCCCTACCCTGCCCTTGTTGAGAGCTCAGCTCATCAAGTCCAACGGAATCATCGCCGACTCGATGAGCGGCGTGAGTGGGGCTGGCCGGAAGGCGGAAGTCGATTACCTCTTCTGCGAGTGCAACGAGAGTGTGCGGCCCTATGGAGTTCCCAAACACCGCCACCTCTCCGAGATCGAGCAGGAGCTGAGCTTTGCGGCCGGATCCCCGGTCACGATTCAGTTCACCCCACACCTGATCCCAGTCAATCGCGGGATCCTTACCACTCTCTACCTGGCGCCCGAAAAGAAGTTTAGTACCGATGCCGAGGCGAAGGCCCTCGGTGAAGAGATAGCCGCCTGTTACCAGGCGGCGTATTCGAGCGAGCCTTTTGTCCGCGTCTTGGAAGGCAAGGCGCTGCCCGACACCAAGAACGTTGTCGGAACCAACGTGATCGAGATCGCCTGGCGACTAGACATTCGAACCGGACGTCTGCTGGTCATGAGCGCCGAGGACAACATCGTGAAGGGAGCGAGCGGACAAGCAGTTCAAAGCCTGAATGTCCGCTGCGGGTTCCCCGAGACCGCCGGCTTGGTCTAAGCCGAATCAGGGCTGCTCAGTTCGCACCCGGAAAAACACCGTCGCGTTGGCGCTGATCGCCCGGGTGAACTGTTGCGGCGAGCCGTCGCCAGTCCGCGTCTCGATGGTTGCCCAGACCGGGTTTGCCATCTGAAACGCCTGCTCGATGAGGTAACGTGTTCCCGGTTGCGTGGGGAAAGTGAAACCGATCTCGGCTCCCGTTCCCGGGATTGGCGTCAGCGCGAACGATTCGGGGCTTCGACGAAAGAGCGGTTGGGCCAGAGTGTCCGATGCCATCGTCAGCGTGACGACGTTACCCGGGGTGGAAACCGCCCGACCATCGATCATCCATCGATCGAAGACAAACTCCCCGAACCGGGCGGGGGCTTGGAGGCTGACCTGAGCAAAAGGGGAGAAGATTCGGCTAAAACTTCCCTGGCCATCCTGACGCCCATTGAGGTCGACCCGGCTCACGGTGATCACAGGGGTGAGTTCCTGGGGCACCACGACGTCCAGCTGACGACGCACACTGCTCGAGTTGTCGAAATTCAGCTTCACTTCAAACTCCAGATCCGTGATGGCGAGATCGACACCATTTTCGGTGGCCACCTCCTTCGTGATCAGGACATCCGCCATCGCCGCTGGCTCCGAGAAAAACATGAGTTTGTCGATCACGTTCGACTGGCCTTCCAGCAGCACGCTGAGCAACGACGTTTCGGCCGGGCTCAGCTCACTGTTGCTGAGGTTGCCGTCGCGAGCATTGAAGATCGTGTGCCAGACAATAGGATTCTCCGTCTGGGCCGTATAGTGCCGGAAGAGGAACTTGCGCCCGGCCGAGGTCAGACGGGAAACTCCGGAATGCTCGTAGTTGATTCCCACCACCGCACTGCGTCCCAGCTCACCGCCCACCGGCTGCACGCTCATGCTCTTGGTTTGCCAGTCCGCGATACGGATGTTCTCCTTGGTAAGGGTGAGCAGGCCGAGACGGGAGAGATTGACCACCACTCGCCCTTGCTCGTTGAGCTCCTGCAGCTCGGCGGCTGTCAGACGGAAGGGTTGGGTTTGAACCACGTCCGGCGCGTTGATGTTGTCCAGCATCTCCAACACGATCTCCCGCAGCTCGGCCGTAAACAGCGCTTCCATCTCCCTAAACTGCTCGGCGTTTAACAGGTGATTATTCCCGGTCTCCACCAGCTGCTTGAAGCGATCGAAGAGGCGGTTCAGCTGCAGGGTTCCTCGGTAAGGACGGAGTTCTCGGTAATGGAAGGACTTGGCCAGAAAGTACTGGTATTGCAACAGCCGATCCTTGGCACGCCGCTCCATCTCCTTGATGTGCAGCAAGGCGCCGTGGTCGAGCGCGGCGAATCCGGCGGCCAGCTGAGTCTCCAGGTCGTTCGCAGATATCAGGTTCGCCGCCAGTGCGCTGTCAACCGTTCCGATGATCTGCAACGCCGCCGTTAGCCGCTGCACAAACTCCGCCTTTTGGGTGTTGAGCGCCTCGATATCGGCAACCAGCTCCTGAAACACCGGATCAGAGGCCTTGAGCTTCTCCAACTCTGCGGCGAGTTCCTTGTCGTCGACCTGCGCGTCCTTGAAAACGCCGGCCAGCTCCTTGAGCTCGTCCCCTAGAAACTTGTTACACTCGTTGGAAAAATTAAGCAGCTTCTTCTTGGCCTTTTTGACGTCGTTGGTGGAGGAGCCGGAGTTCGTCGAGGTGTTGGAGGGAGCGTTAGTCCCGAAACAGACCGAGATGTTCTTGTTGGTCATCACGCCAAAAGCGTTGGGTGCCAAGTCGATCGCGCTTTCGAGCGGCTTGTCCCCATCCACTTGCGCGAGCAAGCTCAAACCCGACCCGATGCGGCCCACCGTTGGCTGACCCACAGGCACCAGATCAGCCACAACCGACAGAACCCCCAAAGCCTTCTTCCAAAAGGGGAGCTTGTGACGATCCTCCACGTTTTCGCGCGCTCGACGCTCTAGCTCGGTCAGTTTGAGCGCCAGGCGCTGGCGGAGGCCGCCGATGCGGACCGTGATGACCTCCGCTTCGTTCCTGAGACCGGGGATCGCCAGCTGAGCCGTGTTGAAGTCGCCGATCAGCCGCGCGTTCTCAGAGGCGAGGGCGGCGAGCGAGTTGGTGGCGGCCACGAGGCGGCCCTCCAAATTGGTGGCGGTGTTCTGCAGCCAATAGGACAGATACAAGATGGGGATCGAATGGCGGATCTCGTTCTGGAAGGCGATTAGGTTCGCCTCAAAGGAAAGCATGGGAACCCAGCCGGCGGGATTGCCGAAGTAGTCGAGATTCGAGTCGAGCCGGTGGGCGACAACATCTGCTTCAGCTTGCAGTTGGTCACGGCTGGCTTTCTCGGCGAATTCCGTGTCACCCAATTCCTCCGGCACCGGGATGGCCTGGTCGTGCGCCCGAAGAAACGCTTGGTAGTCCCCCAGCAGACGCCGCGCCTCCGCCGCCCGACCTCCGAGATAGAGGTCCTTCGCGAATTGTACCACATGCCGCACCGCGAAGGAGCTGACCCACGAGCCTGAATTGGTTTCGATCAGGAACGAACCACTCAGCCCGTTGGTCCCCGCAGGAGCGGCGGCGTTCGCGCCCGGAACCTTCTGAGCCGGCGTGTTGACGGTCGACGTCCGGTTCTTTCCATCTAAGAACATGCTCGTCACGACCCGATGCATGAACTGCCTCGACGATAGCAATCCACCCACGTAATCCGAGCCCCGGGGGCCTGCAATCCCACCAGTTAGCTTGGCAAATCCCTCCAGATTGACCGTCGACCGCAGCGTTCCGCCCCTGCCCCCGGCACCGGGAAAACCAGATCGGACCGCATTCTCCCCTCGTGCGCTGACGCGCGCTCCGCAGGTGGACGTCACCGTATCGTCACCGTCCTCATCGATCCTGATCCTCTGCAGGAAGAGAATAGCGGTGGGTCCATCGGTCGAGCAGATTCGATTTCCAGCTCGGCTCATGAGCTTCTTCCAGTTGGCTGAATTGAACTCCAGATCCGCCTCCGCCTGCCCGTTGCGGCCCTGCCCAGCCGGACCTCCCTCTCCACCGAGCAGGACGAATCGGGTGGCAGTGGTGGCGTCCGAGAAAAACCGCTCCACCAATACCTCCACATTCCCGGCATCGTGACCCGGAATTCCATCTCGTCCCACCTTAAGATCGTCCTCAAAAAAGCTCGCTCCGGCAGGATGAAATTGAGGCGGCATCGGGGTTGTTTCGATGCGACCCTCGCCCTCGAATCGAAGCTCCCGGGCCTGGATTCGAACCTGGGTCTGCCGCCAGATCAGCGGACTCCGAATGATCACCTTGTCAGCGTACAAACGCATCTCGCGCAGATTGAGGCGGTTGGTGTTATATTCATCGTAGAGATGAGCCGGATGTCCGGCTTCGAAGATCAGGGTCTTCCCGCTGATGGACACGTTCACGGTCTCGTTGGTGAGGCCATTGAAAAACTCGGGCGCGTTCCGGGTTTCAGTGATCTGAATATAGTTTCGGGTTTCGTCATCCGGCACCAGCGGATCCAACGGTGCAGGCGGATCGAGTTCAATCACTTCGTCCTCCAAAGCCCGCGAGTTCAACGGGGTGATCTCAACCGTGCCCTCCAGTCCCTGTTGCGTGGAGAACTTCACCGTAAAGGGCAGCCGGTCCGACGCCTTCGGAGCATAGCTAAAACGCCCTGTCGCCTGATCGAAAGTCAGCAACCCTGAAGGCTGAGGCGCAGCGGAAAACTGAAGACTCGCCCCCGGGCCAGGATTCTGCGGATCACCTGGGTCGTCGGTGCCCACCAGGAACTCAAGGGTCGTTCCCTCCCGGACCTGCTGGGCGGGCACGGCGCGAAAGTAGAACGAGGGCAACCGGCGGTACGTGACCGTTACCTCCTGGCTTTTCCCACCCACCACCAGCAGTTCGGTGGTGGCCGGCTCGACCCAGGCAGCGAGATCGGAGAACTGAATCGCGTGCCCCCCGGCTGCCACGTTGGCAACCGATGCGCCTGACAGCTGGAAAGCACCACCGTCGACTGACCAGCGTGCCCCTTCCGCCACAGCCTCCGGAGGCTGGATTGTCACTTGGATCTCGCCAGGAATCGTGACGGTGGTGCCCGCCCTCAAGACTTGGGGCAGTGACACACATCCCACCCATACTAAGACAAAGGCGCAGGCTCTAAAAAAGGTGGTTCCGGGGGTCTGGCGACACGCGGCCCACTTCCGTTTGGGTTCAAAGAATCGAATCATAAGGGTTTTGGGTTAGTGGAACTCTTCCCAATGGGCATGTACCTCGTGGGACAACACGCCTTCACCTAGGACTCAAGGAATTGAGCCCCTCCCCTTACAGAAAATGATTCAGAAATGAGGCCGACGAAGCGGATAACTCAACCAATCCATCAATACCTTAGGCCAAGAGGTCCTTCACCACATGGCCCGCTATGTCGGTCAAGCGGTAATCACGTCCCGCGTGGTGGAAAGTGAACCGTTCATGATCGAAACCCAGGAGGTGCATAATGGTGGCATGAAAGTCGTGGATGTGCACCTTCTTGTCGACCGCCGCGAAGCCGAACTCGTCGGTAGCACCATGGACATATCCTCCACGCACGCCGCCGCCCGCCATCCAAGTGGTAAATCCGTGATGGTTGTGATCGCGGCCATTGATCTTTCCGGCATTGGCCCCGGGTTGGGGCAGTTCCACTGTGGGTGTTCGCCCGAACTCACCACCCCAAATTACCAGCGTGTCCTCCAACATCCCGCGCTGCTTGAGATCCTTGAGCAAGGCTCCAATCGCCTGATCGCATTGCCCGGCCAGGTTGCGATGGTTGGTCTCGATATCATCATGGTTGTCCCAGGGCTGCCCTGCTCCATGCCAGACCTGCACAAAACGAACCCCGCGTTCCACCAACCGGCGCGCAATCAGCAACTGACGGGCCTGAGTTCCTTCGCCGTACATCTTGCGAATGGATTCCGGCTCCCGATTCACATCGAAGGCGTCGCTGGCATCCATCTGCATCCGATAAGCCAACTCAAAGGACTGAATCCGCGCTTCCAGTTGCGCATCCTGCTTCCTCTTCTCCTGATGCCGAAAATTGATGCGCTGCAACAAGTCCAACTGTTGGCGTTGCTCCGGAAGCGACACGTAGTTGTTCCGAATGTGCTCGATCAGTTTTTCGATCTTGGTGTGCTCGGTATTGATGTAGGTACCTTGATAGACACCAGGAAGAAAGCCCGATTGCCAGTTCTGAGACTCTTGAATCGGATACCCGCCGGGGCACATGGAAATGAAACCCGGGAGATTCTGATTATCACTTCCAAGCCCATAAGTAACCCACGACCCCATGCTGGGCCGAACCTGCCTGGCTTCTCCGCAATTCATCAGCAGCAAGCTCGGCTCGTGGTTGGGAACATCGGCATGCATCGAGCGAATCACCGCGATGTCATCAATATTCTCCGCGACATGGGAAAACAGCTCGCTCACCTCGATCCCGCTTTGTCCGTACTTCTTGAACTTGAAAGGCGAAGCGAAGGCAGCACCCGTCTTTCGCTCCGTCGCCAAGTTTTTCATGGGAAGAAGTTTGCCGGCGTGCTGAGCCAGAGCCGGCTTGGGGTCAAAGGTATCAACGTGGGAGGGCCCTCCGTTGGCGAAAATGTGAATCACCCGCTTAGCCCGTCCCTCGAAGTGAGGATGCTTGACCATCAACGGGGAAGTGAATCCACCCTCCTCCGCCTGCACGGCCGGAGTGGCCATGCTTCCCACCAGATTCGCCAAACCGAGGGCGCCCATGCCCATTCCACAACGGTTGAGGAACTCCCTTCGGGTCAGGGCCAGGTGCTCAGGATTCGGGCGATGATGACTCATAACGCAATAGCTTACGCCACAACGGTTCGTTGTCGCTCAAAATAGACGTCGGCGGGGCGGCAAGGATTCAGGGGAAGATCTGGCTCCTCCAGTCACTCCGTCGCGCGCAGGAAAAGCGGAGACATGTCTCCGCACTCCATAACGCCACCCCGCTACGTAAGTCATTGGAGAGCCGGAACGCCCTATGGACCGCGGTGGCACGACACCGCTGTTCCTTCACGCCGCCTCATCCCCTCCAACCCACCCATCCGCCAAGGACGCCCTCCAGTCACTCCGTTGCGCGTAGGAAAAGCGGAGACGTGTCTCCGCACTCCCTACACCCCAACAAAAAGCCCGGACAGGCTCTCGCCTATCCGGGCTCTTGTTCAACCCAACTAGCAGAGGGTTTACTCCCCTACTCCACCGACGCTTGCTCCTGCTGCGTCTGCTGCACCTGCGCTTCCCACTCCGCTTTCAGCCGCGCACGCCCTTCCGGGGTCAACTCCGTGATGTCCTGCCCCAGTTGATACGCCATCTCCACCTCATCGGCTCTCAACTGCGCCACCACCACCGCCTCCGAGCTCGGGTTCTCCACCGCCGCCGGCACCTCCTCC
>JAEUHE010000112.1 GCA_016793885.1 Verrucomicrobiales bacterium | reverse complement strand
TCGACGTGATCCGCGAGGCCGGCGCCACGGTGGTGGCGGCCGCGCAATCGACCACCTCGTTCGTCCCACCCCTGGGCATCGACAAGTCGCGGGTCCTGACCCTGAACCTGCGGAACCGGTTGATCTTCCGCGCCGCCGACGAGGCCGACGCGGTCCAATCGGCCGACTTCCTCGGCAAGAAGCGGGTGATCAAACGGAGCTGGGGTTTCAGCGGCGGCAAACGGAACGTCAATTTCTCGGAAACCGAGGAACACCGCCTCAAACCCCACCTCCTCCGCACCCTCCGCGACCACGAGTGCGTCGTCGTCCACTGCGACCAAGGCCACCGCCGAAGACGCCTCCCACCCCTGGATCCCCAGGGACAAGTGCCCGCGTGGTATTCAAGTCACAGTTGATTCTGTCGAGGCCAGGTGTTCTGGATCAACGAGGCCTACACAGCGCTTTTTGGAGGTCACAGATCGGTCGCAATCTTGGGCTCTCTTTTTGGCAGCAATTTGGTGCGGAATTGCCGTTTTACGGCGACTTCAGCGTGCCTGCCCATTCGTAGGCATTCCGAAAGAGCAAACGATGAACACCACCACCCAGCAACGCGCCTGCGCAGGGTGCCAATACGTATACCGTCAGCCAGCCGTGTCCGTTGACCTGAAACGGGACTGATCCCCAGCCAGCCAAGGACGAGAAGAGCCGTGGCGCAAGATCCCGAGCGGGATTGAAGCAGGCCATCGTCAGCGGGCCCAGCAGGGAGATCAGCAGCGTCACGGTGAGGCCAATCGTGACTGGCGTCAGGATGGCCGGACGTGCCTTGTTCCGTTCGTCGGTGACGCAGAAGATGACCAGAACCAGCACGGCTGTTCCGATCACTTCCGCGGCAAAGGCGGCCGGGAAGGTCATTCGATTTCGCGCTGCATCGGTCAGCGCCTTGCCTCCGGGATTCGGGAAGTATTCCGCGAATACCATCGCCGACGCCTCGCTTCCGGGGGCTCCTCTATTGAGGCCCGCATAATAGGGTGACATCACGGCCACAATTCAGCTTGTGCGTAGCAGGCGGCTACGATGGACCGCCGGCGGCGCATCCGCCGAAGGGCGGCGGTCGCTTCGTGGCTCAGTTCCCACGCCTTGGTCACGATAAGGTTCGCGATCTCGTGCGTCTTGAGATGCCCCCACATGTATTCGACCGGATTCAGTTCCGGCGCATACGCCGGCAACCGCTCGACCGTCATGCGCCCGTCGGTAGATTCGACGTATTCCCTGACCAACCGACTCCGGTGGATCGGTGCTCCATCCCAGATGATCAGCATCTTGCCGGGAATGTGGCGCCGGAGATGCCGGAGGAATTCGACCACCTGCGGGCCCTTGATGCTGCCAGGGTGAATCTGGAAGTAGAATCGCCAGAGCGCCATTCCCCCGATGATCGAGAGGCTCTTCCAGTTGAAGGTCTCCTGGAGCAGCGGCGTCTGCCCGCGCCGAGCCCACGTCCGAGCCCGTGTTGGACGGGTGCTCAACCCGCTTTCGTCGACGAAGACAATGATTCGCCGCTCTTCGCTGGCCTTTTTTTTAGCGCAGGCCACTCCACCCGCTTCCAGCGCCGGATCGCCTTGTCGTTGCGCTCGATTGCTCGGCGCTCCGGTCGTTGGCAGCTGAAGCCGCTTGAATCGAGCAGTCGCCAGACGTGACCAGGATGATAGCGAACACCCGTCAGTTCCTCGATCAGGTCGGCCACGCGGGGCAGCGTCCAGAGATTGGTCTTGTACCCTCGCGCTGCGGGGCCAGCCACCAAAGCGTCGGCCACTTGGTCCATCTGCGCCGAGGTCAGCCTCCGCTTCGGGCCTGCCGGACCCTTGCTGGTCAGTGCCGTCATGCCGCCCTGATCCCAAGCAGCCTTCCATCGGTAGGCGACCTGTCGGGCGACACCCAGACGACGAGCGACCTCAGAAGCGGTGACGTTCTTTCCGAACAGCTTGGCCGCCTTCTTCCGGCGCTTTTCCATCTCGCCATGATCCCGGGTCTTCGCCATGCCCAAACTCTAGGGATCGAACCGCCCATTGTCACCCTATTATGCGGGGATCAATAGACTCCGGCAACATCTCGGCGGGAGCGGGAACGATTTATGTGCGGCAGTTTGACCCGAGCAGGGGAATCATCTTACAGCCGCCATCGGGGGTCCGAGTTTCTCTTGGTGGAATGGCGCGCTTTGAGGTTGTGCCGGCTGCGAATAGATCCGTTCGGATCCAATGGTTATTGAACGGGAAGC
>JAEUHE010000111.1 GCA_016793885.1 Verrucomicrobiales bacterium | reverse complement strand
TGGGTTGAGAGGGTCAATGGGACCTGGGTCCACGAAAATGTCTCGTCCATCGGGATCGATTTTGGTGTTTGGTCCGTTCTCAACAAACGAATAATAGTTCAGCCCTCCTTTGTCGCCAATCGGATCCCTGGATAGCCACCTCCCCGTGGAAGCGTTGTAAAACCTGTAACCGTAGTAGAGCAGATCCGTTTCATCGTCCTGGTATTTGGTGGAGAACCGGAACGGGTTGTTCTTGGCCAGGGTTCCGCTGGATCGAATGGATTCGCCGAACGGCCCATACTCGTAGGTTCCTGTGATCGTGCTCGTCCCGCCCTGCCCGGTCACCAGAGCTGTCACGTTCCCGTTGCCGTCATACACGGGCACATGCGTACCCACCGTGCCGGTGTGCTCCTTGATCGCTACCAATCCACCCACCCCTCCCGCCCCTTGCATGCTCCCGCTCAGATCCATTCCCCAAAGGAAACTGCGCTGGACGACACTCGCCCCATCGAGCACCAGCACCACATTCCAACCGTCATACACATACCGCTCCTGCTTAGCCGGGGTGTTGGGGCTGGCTACGGTAAAGACTCCTTTGTAAATCCGCCTTCCCAGATAGTCATACCTAAACTCGAGCCGGATCGGCGTGGTTCCCGGAGGACTATTGGGCAGTGCCACACTCACCATGTTCGTGAGCCGGTTCTCCGCATCCCAATGATAGGTCCAGCGACCATCCTGCATCAGGTTCCCATCGCTGTCATGGGTGTACACCTCGTTCTTGACCGAAACAAAGATTCGTCCCGCTTGCGAACTCCCGCCGCTAACGGCAACGGTCACCTGCGGGTAAGCCATCACGGTATCCGAGGCGCGTGCAGTAATCTCATGCCTGAAATACTCCCCTTGGGTGTAGGACACCGGCACCGCAGCTCCCGCATCGAGCTTCACCGTCACCGCTCCCCGGGCCACCCCGAGCACATCCAGTGTCGCGGGCACCTGCCGGGAGGTATACTGGTTGGCATCGTTCACAGCATAGGTGAAGGAGCGAAGGTTCGCTCCTTCCGAGTCCCCGCCATTGGCGGCGGTCTTACGATTGCCGATATCGTCAAAACCATATTCGTATTGCTGGCCAGGAACGGGAGTTCCGTTGGCCCAGAACCGCTTTCCGCTGATCACCTGCCCTAACCGATCATACTCATAAACCCAATATGACCCATCAGCAAGCCTCGTCTGGACCCTCTGATTGGCATCGTTGTAACTATACCCATACGAATACGTATTTCCAGCCTGAGCCACCGAGCTTATCGTTCCCAAGCGATCCAGATTGTCCCAGACCTTGCTGACAGTCACCACCGTGCTCGGCGTGGTCAGGTTCGTTTTGACCGTTACCCCGCTTACCAACCGGCTGTTCGCCAGATAGCTGTAGTCCGCAAAGAACGTTCCATCGTCAACTCGGCTCAGCCGGCTGGACGTCGTCTCATAGGAGTAGGTAGCGGTCTTGTGAGTCGTCACCCCCTGCCGAGCATAGACATGCCACGGGCGGAACAGCGAATCATAGTCCCGGTCCACCTTAAAGCCGCTGAGAATTCCACCGCTATAACCCTCCGTCGTCACTTGACCCAGATTGTTATAGCTATAGGTGATGATCATCCCATCCCGATGAGAAGCGCTCACCAATCGGCCCCGACGATCATAGGTCAGGGTTCGCGACCAGGGGGAGTCCACACCCCCGGTGAAATTCACCGTTTGGAGCTGGCCCCCATTGTTGTAGGCATGGCTAGCCGCCAGACCGCGCTCCAGCACCTTGGCTAGAAGTCGTCCGCCGGGTGTGTAGGAATAATCATCCGTTGTGTCGGCCTCTCCCGGATGCACTTTCCGAACCAGCCACCCTCGCTGTTGGCTATACACCCAGGTCGTCGTCGCGGGATTCAGGGCTCCTGCCTCCGTCCGCCATGTGGTCATGCTCGTCATTCGCCCCTGCGCATCGTAGGTATAGCTCGACGCATACGTGCGGCTGCCGGACACCTTTTTCACCAGTCCCGACGGCCAATACTCCGTCACCACCGCCGTGCCATCCGGTTGAGTCACTGTGGCCGGTCGCCCCATGTTATCGTAGACCGTGACCGTGGTGAGCGCGGATTGCCCCATCCCTGGTAGCGGACTGGTCGAACTCGTTACCTGATCCGAGTTGTTATACTGGTAAACGCTCGCCCCGTTTCGGGCGTCGGTCATTGTCGAAACTCGGCCATGGGCATCGTAAGCATACACCTTGGAGGTCAGTTGCGCATGGGTGGTCCCCTTTTCGACCACGGAGTTGAGTCGGCCGTTGATCAGCCAGGTCAGGCTATAGGACCCGTCCATCGCAACATTCGTCACGTAACGGTTCCCACCGGTCGAAAACGCTGTCCACGTGAAACGGGTTTGCTGGGTCGGCCCGGAGTGCGCCGTATCCCACTGAATTAACCCATCGGCCGAGCTTTCGCTCGTAGAGACAAGCAACTCCTGCGGCGCGGTGTTACTCGGATCGTTGTTATCTGGATCCTTGTCATCCAGTTGGTAGGTTCGTGTTCGGTGTACTACTTTTGATCCGCTGCCGACAGTCTTGGTGACCACGTCCCGTACCACCCGCGTCAATCGGTCCTGACTTCCTTCGCTAGGGCTGTAAACCCCATCGCGGTCCATATCTAAGACCACTGTTTCCTGCTGCCCTTGACCATCGTATCCATAAAGCGTCACGACCCCATCGGGGTCTACCATTTTCCAGAGCTGTCCGAGTCCATTGTAGTAGCTAAGCGACGTCGCACCGTCGGCGTGCACGGTCTTGTAGCTGCGGCCCAACGGATCGTAATACGTGGTGACTATTTCCCAGGCATCGGCCCCGGTCTCATCAAGTTTGATTTGCTGTGTGTACATGCGGTTGGCTCCCCCATCGAGACCAATGTCATGAACATATCGCACCGGCTGCACGGCGGTGCCGGTTAAGGAGACCATCGTTCCATCCTGGCTATAGGTTTCAATGCGAGTCGCTCCGTCAGGGTACGTCGTCGTGTGAACGCGCTGCCCCGCCACGGTCGTCTCGCTGTGGACCGTCACCTTGGAGAGCGCATTGGTTTCGCGAACCACATCGCCGAGACCGTTATACTGGGCTTGGCTGATCGGGTATTGGCTATTGTCGGTTCCCTTGCGATAGGTGACCAAGGTTCGACCCAAGGGATCGAGGGCCATGATCGTTTGAATTCCTAGCCGAGTCACATTCACCAGGCGGCTGTTGAGATCGTAACCGAAGGTCGTTGTGACTCCATCTTGGTCCGTGTGGCTATCTAGAGCGCAGCAGCCATACACCTGAGATTCAGACCGTCCGTTCAGATGCACGACATTCAGAGGACGTAAGTAGGAATCAAACCCGCCGTAGACATCGCTCTTGAGAGTCAGCCCATGCGAAGTCGGAATGAAAGCGTTTACTGTTTTAAGGGTCTCGCTTTTGAGCCTGCCAGCTCCATTCAAAACCCGGATCGCTTCAAACCCCACATCGATTGCTGTCTTGGACGGGTTGGGTTGACCTCGCTTCTCCGTCACGGTCAAGTCCGTGCCCGTGAGGGAGTAGGACCAGAACGTCATGGTTCCGTCCGGAAATTGCATGCTTTCCGGCCGATTCAACCAGGTCCCAGAACTGTAAAACGTCTCGATTGTCCGTAAATTGCCCACGTCATTGAAACCCGAATTCGGCAACACGCCCTCCACTGCCTGTCTTTCAAACTGGGAGACGGTGGCGAAGCGAATCCGAACGGCCTGGTTTTTATACTTTTCGATAACCGTCCGCGGTGTGAATTTTTCATATGCCGCGTCGTCGCTCGTACTGGAATGAACGGTGTAATCGAACTCCGTCCGTTCGTTGACGCTGTCCCCCGAAGAAAAAGGCTGATTTCCTACCTGCCGGGTATGCCAAGAGAGACGGCCGTCAACCTGATCCCAGCCAAACTTCTCCCACCTCCCATCGGAATGTTCTACGGAGCCAATCAAGGGCACAAGGGCAGTCATCGTGTTCCAAGTCGGCGGCAACTGATATCCGTAAACGACACTCTGGGAAGTCGCGCCATCCTCCAAACGCTCCTCAACCAATTTCGCTGCAAACCCAGCCGAAGCATTCGCCGCCAGCTCATAACGACGTCGGCGCTGAAGGGATGTTGCCCCAGTGGGCAGGTAAACCGCCTTCGTGAGCAACTCGGCCGGTCCTCCCCCTGAGCTGGGGATTCGTTCGGTAAGAAAGCTCGTCACGCCATCCGGCATCACCAGGGTCCAGGTCTTCGTGGCCTCGACGTAGGTATAGTTGTAGCTCTTCGTGGACGCTCCGCGCGTCTCAGAAATCCTCAAGCGGTTGTAGACCGTCGCCGAAGCGTCCGGGTTCTCGATCGTGTAGGTCACGGATGGCGAACCGGAGACGGCATAGATTAGCGTGGTGGGATTCTGAGCACCGACTTGTGCGATTGGATAAAATTTAACCTCAAACTTGTAGGCATTGACAGTTTGAACATCCATCAACGCCAACGAGGTCTTCACCTGCCGCAGAAGGCCCTGAGCTAAGATTTTCTCCACACCCGGAGCCATCGGGACAAACTCAAGAATCGAAGGACTATAGTTCGAGGGATTCGGCGCTGGCCTCGAAAACGATACTTCCCCCACCTCCCCCTGCCCTAGTTGCATGCCCAGACTGAACCGAAATCGCGGGTAAATCTCCCCTCCACCGTCGCTTCCTCCAGACAAGCTGGGATCATACTCCATGGTGACAGCTCGCGCGTCGGTGAGCGTATCGGGCATGGGCCGTCCCGTGCCCGAGCCAACGGAATGAGTCGAGACACCTAACTCTGGTGCGCCCGAGGCAGAATCGCCGCCGCAACTCGAGCATCCAGGACCGCCGCTAAAACCGCTGCCTGATGTTCCCCCGACGCCCCCCGTACCCGGTGTAGCTCCGGGATCATGCTTGTGATTGAATTTGACCTTCAGGTTTGCGGCGTACGTAACGCCGGGCTTCTCGGGCGGAGACGTCGCGAAGTTTCCGGTGGTTACCACCGATCCGTTGCCAGAGAACTTACAGCTCTTGTCCACCGTCTCTAGTGTGCCATCTTCAAATTGGGATACCTCCTGCCACTCCAACTGGTAGAGGTAGTCCTCAGATGTCTGGATCTTAAACCGATACTCCATGCGAGTGGCCACGCAGGACAAGTCAAGATAGCAAAGTTTGAGACTCGCCGCCCCAGAGCCCACCGTGTAGTTTGGAGGCAAAGCCCGGCCTTCTACGATGCCGCGCGACTCCGCGATAAGATCCGGGGTCGAGAAAAGATCACTATAGGCACGAGTGTAACTCTCCGACTTGGTATCGGCAGCAGACCAGTTCGGGCAGGAGGAATTCCCGATCGCAGTCCTAGTGACGATTTCTGTTTGATCATTGGGAGTTGTCGTCCCTCCACCGTTAAGGACCCAGCACGCGTGCCCAGCAAACCCAACAATCGTGGTATAACACGTCGCGCTTGGTGACCAGCTTTGTCCATTCCAGGTTGCGCTACAGCTTCCAGGACCCGCAATACTTGCGAATCCGGACCCCGTGAGCGCCAGGACAGCAGAACTGTTGTCTGGCGTTGCGTTCCCACCAGGGATCGAGCAAATCATGTCGGTCGTCGCAGGCGGAGAAGAGTAGGTGGCCTGCGTCATACGATTTACGTCTTGGCTAATCCCTGGGATATCGATACCGATCACGTCGGTAGCTGTCTCCGTTCGATAGACGTTCCGATAGGTTTTTCCAACCCCAGAAAGCGCTCCCCAGAATCCAACTTTGGCACGCGTGGCGGAAACCGTTCTGACTTCACATAGCACAGCGCATTTGGGGCAGGAAGTCGAGTCGCCCAGCGCCGAGACAACCAATGATAGGCCGATTACTCCCCCGATGATCGGTCTAAATTGTGCCTGTTCCCCCCTCGCGCTCAGCGGGCTGTTTTTTCTCGTCGATCGTCCCTTGATCTCCATATATCGTTACTTAGTCTCCGGTAGTCTAAAACCCGATCAGTCGTACCCTCCCCGACGAGGAATCGAATTACTTCAACACCGTGAAAACGACGAGGGCCGGATTGGCCAATCCGTTCGGCGAGTTGTAGAAATTGAACGGGCTCTCTCCAACATCCGCCACATTGTTTCCATTAACGTCCTCCATCACGTCCCCGATGCCGTCTGAATCGCCGTCGGCCGCCGCGTAATTCCCAGGTGAGCCGGTTACGCTCACGTAATGGTAACCCAAATCCACCCAGCTTCCGGCATCCTTCACGTTGCTGGCGTGCAGAGTGTGGTGAAAGAGCGTCGCATTGGCTGGACTCCGGGAACCGCGATCCACCGATTCGAAGAACATGCTTCCACTGGCCCCTGTCGTTTTCACATATTTGTCTCCCAATGCGCCTGGGGAGTCGTAATCAGCCGTCGTGATCGTCCGGTTAAACGATCCGCTGATGGCCGTGCCTCCGAGGTAACCGTTGTAGTCACTAGGGATTGTCAACCCGGCCGCGACATTCTTAACGATACTTACGGACTCGAATACATTGTCCCGCAGAGTCCAAAGGGCATCGAGCGCGCTGTCTCCGTAACTCAAGGTGAGATCTCCGTTCGTCATCGTGTTGTTGTACAGCCGTAGATCGAAAATCTGCAGGCCACTGATCGTATATTTGTCAAAAACCATGGAACAGCTTTGGAACAAGTTATTAGTGAATCCTACTTTCATTCCTAAACTGCCGGCGGCTACGGCTGTCCTGATGTTCCAGATCCGGCAATCCTTGAGCTCGTAGGCTCCTACGACCCAGGTGCCATACAAGTTACCCCCGTAAAGCAAATATCTCCCCGAGAATCCAGAGGCCACATGGCCGAGCTCCGTGAAGCGGAACCGCACCTCCGCTGAGGAATAACCGAATCCTCCGACGCCGACCAATCCCCGATACCCATCGCCCAATCCGATCTGGTTTGTCTGTTCTTGAATCGATGTGTAGGAGACCAGCCGGTTCATTTGCAGAGGGTGACCAAAGGACCACAGTCGCCCGGTGCTCGCCATCTTAAATCCCACGGCTCCATGAGTCGCCACCACCACGCCGTTGGTCAGCACCAAATCCGAACTCACCACCACATTCGATACCGAGTAGTCCGCACTCAAATAGTGATACCCCAGATCGAGTGCCCCAAAATCGCGTTCCACATACCGTCCCCAAATCGTGGGGACGGCAACCGTCCCCTGCATAACGCACGGCGCTTGGGTCGTCATCTGCTTCAAATCCGACGCCAACGCGGTGTTTGCAAGGGTAATGCCTTTCCCTCGGTAGGGGCTGGTTCGGGGGAGATAGTGAGCCCCTGCCACAGCTGATTGAAACACCCCTGCGTCCAACGTGCTCTGAACCACGTGGGCCTGACCCAGAGGCGTGTAATTCAAGCCATTAGTCACTGCCATCAGGAGACTGTTCTTCAAGGCCAGCGTCGGCCCCGTCGAGAACGTCCCGCACCGATGCACCGTCACCTGTTCTCCCGAACTTGTAGCCAGGTTTGACCCTGTGAACCCAGTCGTCACATCGTCCATCAGAACGTTGTTCAGCGTCAGCGACGCTCCTGTACTCGTCGATTGTTTGTTGATCCCGACCGCGCAATTCACCAATTGGCTATGCCACAGCTGCAGGTTTGATCCGTTATCGAGCCGGATCGCTTCGTTCGCCAACCGAACGCTCAGATGGCGCAGGTTGTAGCTCTGGTTGGCTCCATTTAGGTGAAGGGCGGGGTATCCATAAGTCTTCCCACTGGCGCTCCCCGCAAAGACCTGGTCGCCCACTGAATTATCAAAGGCAGAAGTGCAGATTATTGGCCGATAAGCCGAGCCTCCAAAGACCACCGGACCAGAAAACTCCAATTTTTTGCCGGCACCAGAGTTAAATTTGATGACTACCCCTGGTTCCGCAACGGTGGTTCCTGACAAAATCACGGCGGAATTCACGTAATACGTCTCGCTCGCCCGGAGCCGCTGATTGGCGGCGGTCACCAGGGTTACATAGTCCATACAATATCCCTTGGCGGCCCCATCCATCGCTGCCATTTCTGCGCGTCGTTTCCATCGCTGGGTCTGAACTCCCACCTTGACGCTTTCCATTCGCGAAGGTACCCACTTGGCGGTGGTCGTCACGGTAGTCGGCGACTTCCCTATCGCTCCTGCTCGAGCCACCAGAGTGTCCTGACCCTGTTTTTTGGACTTCTTCATCGCGGCCTGGTGCTTGAGCAACTCCCGATGCGGAAGCCTTTCGATCAAGAAATGCCTACCTTCCCGGACTTCCCACCGCTTCAATACCTGCGCCGAGCCCGCGTCATTCCGATCCGCACTCACCGGGAAGGCACGTCCGTTGCCGAATCGAACCGAGCCGAAATCCAACTGGTGGTCCTCCAACTCCGGTAACGCAGCTCGTCCGGCCTGCAGGGCCGGTTCAGGCAGCACCTGCACCGCTTCAAAAGATCCTTCGGGCACCTCCACGAATTCGCTGAAAATTTCCAAAAGCGTCGAGTCACTGTTCAAATCAAACGCTTCAGGTGGTGGCGGTAGTTCTTGCAACACAAGGTCCTGTTCAAATGAACCACGTCGAAAGATATATACCAGATCACAGGCGAACTCTTTGCAAACATCTGGGTACACCACCTGATTGTCCCCGACTAGTTCGCCGGTGGAGTTTTGGAGCGTACCGATTTGCACTGAAGCCCCTGTCTTCACATCGGTGTAGCCAATGCCGATAAAGTGGGAACGAAACCTCTTTCCGTCTGGCGCCCGATAATCAATGCATCCCTCGGTCGCGGCATCCGGGGCGAAAATCACCTGATGAAGCCCTCGCCGAGCCACGGCATGATCCCCCACCACCTCGATCTTCTCCTCGGATGGAATCCATTGCCCTTGGGAATAGTATCCGACGCCATTGGCAAGTTCGTGAAATCGGTTCGTGAGGTACAGTGTGATTCCCCCCTCGCCAACGAAGGACTCGATCGTTTCCCATGTGATATGATGGGGCCCGATCTCAGCCACCTCCGTTCCAATCTGCTGCGTTCGTTCGTATCGAGTGGGCGCTCCTATTGGTTCGTCCACTCCATCCTGGATCGCGTTCTGAGCCACACCAGCTGAACTTAGGGCCAGCCATCCGGCGACCGCGTAAAGCTCCATTCTATTCTTCCACCCGCTGGATGAGCGAGAAGCATCATTGATGCGGGTGCCTACTGAGCTCGTCTTCGGGTGAACTCCGGATGCAATCATATGCTTCACATACTCCTTCGCTGCCTTGCTTCAGATTATCACGAGTTCCGTTCATGATTTTTTTACCTGACCTTGGCATTGTTGATGAACAGATACGCCGATTCAAATTCTCCGCAAGCGGAAAATGAAATTACCCGAGTATTTTTTAGAAGACGCCCTTAGCTCATGACAATCGTGCACACAGGGGAATACGGGCTGCTCTGGAAACCTCCCACATTCGGGGGATACTCATCGGCATCCATCACATCTTTCCAGGTTCGCGAAGCAACAGTTGGATGCGCTGAGAGATAGATGCCCGCCTCGGTTGAGGAGTGAAGGGCCGAGCTGGCCCATGCCACAAAAAAATTCGCCCGCCAACTCTGCACAGAGCTGACGGGCGAAACCGAGTGGGGACCACGGGAGGGGTGTGGCACACAGAACGTCGAAACCTCCCGCGTGTCCTGGGGTCCAGGTCCAGAACAAATCAAAGTTCCCTCGGGCCCTGAACCGCAAGCCCGAGGGAACTGGATGCGGACGCGGATTACTGAATGATCACGCGATAGAACTTGCTGGGATCAGCTCCCACCGCAGCGTTCAGTAGGACATCAGCACCGGTGCCAACGACCGCCGCGCCTTCATTCACCCAGTTAGGGCTCAGAATGCTGGTGGTGGATTGCAGCTGATAGGACTTTCCGACTACCGACTGGATCGCCATGTTCAGAGATCCGGAGCTGATGCTGATAACAATGGACGGGGCCGGAGGCTCGACCACTGTGGCCGATTCCTTCTGCCCGGCGCCCATGGGCGTCAACACTCCGTAGGCGCTCAAGGCGGTCCACCCGGCCGCCCAGTTCACCTTGTTGAACGCGCCCTTGTAGTTCACCTGGGCATAGAAGCCGTCAGCAGGGGCCAAACGGTCGGTGCTCAGCGCCGGACTGCCTGCGGCCGGACGAGGATCCAGCTGGGAGTTGGCAGTGCGGCTGATCGAGGTCAGCATCGGGTCCACAATGTCGTTCTGGCGAGCGGCGTCGGAGAACAGCACCGAACTGTTCAGGATATCCAGATTTGCGGCAGTGTTTCCATCAGTAAAACCCCACCAGATGTTGTCCTGGAAGTCCAGATTTCCGTTGTCCAGATGATTCTTGCTACGAGCATCGATCGAAACACCCCGTTGGGCGAAGTCGGTGAAGATGCTGTTGTAGAGCCGCGGAGAAGAGTAGTCCCGAATGGTGAAGGCATTGTTGTTGTTTCCACCACTGCCGGCACCGGCTCCGATGATCGTGGCGTTGTGGATGGTGAACTGGGCCAGGGGGCTGTTGCTGACCGCCAATCCCTGGGGCTCACCGTTGAGCTCCATGCCTTTGTCCCGCACGTCCGGCGCTTGCAGCGCAAACCAAAACTGATGCTTACCACTGTGACCTTGATCGGCATCAAAAGCGTCGTCGTCGTTAAAGGCGCTGATCAGGTAGCGCGTGTTGACCGTGCCGCCGAAGAACTCAAACCCGTCGTCCTTGATGGCGTAGGTCTCGACGCATTCGATGATCGTGCCACGGCCCACCGCACCGAGTGACAGCCCGTTGATTTCCTTGTTCGATTCCAGGACCTTGCCACCATGGCGGATCGACACATATCGCATCACACCAGAGCTGTCGTCGTCGTCCTCGCCACCGAAGATGAACTGTGCGTAGTTCGGGTTCGTGGACGGAATGCCCTCGTAGACGTCGAACTTGGGTGAGGCGGCGTTGCCAGCAGCATCGACAGCAGTATTGATGCGGGCGCGTCCCAATAGCACGACTCCGCCCCACAAACCGCGGTCCCACACTCCCAGATCCTCGCTATCGTTGACGTCGTCCACCTCGGCCGTGAAGATGATCGGGTTCAACGCCGTGCCCATGGCCATGAGCTTACCACCACGAGCCACTACCAAGGCGCTGATGTTGGCGCCTTCGCCCCCTTTACCCTTGATAACAGTACCCGCTTCGATGTTCAGCACTTCGCCCTGCTCGACGAAGACAAAGCCGTTCAGGACATAGGTGTTGGTGTTGTACCAGTTCACCGTGCCGCTGATATCCGTGTTGGCGACCTGAACCACGTTCTCGGGCCTTCCTCCGAGAGGAGGGGTGATGCCGTATTGTGAAAGCGCTGTCCAGCCACTGGTCCACAGAGTGGTGCCATCGAAGGCACCCTTGTAGCCTGCCTGAACATAAAACGGGTCGTCGCTCGGCGGCATACGATCGGTGGACAGGGCCGGACTTCCAGCCACGGGCCGGGGATCGAGATTCATCTCATTGGTCCGGCTGATGGAGCGAAGCATCGGGTTGACGATCGCATTGCGGCGGTCGGCATCGCTGAAAAGGATGGCCCCGTTCAGGATGTCGAGGTTTGCGGCGGTGTTTCCATCGGTGAATCCCCACCAAATGTTGTCGCGGAGATCCAGCTTGCCGCTATCGAGATGCTCCTTGCTGCGAACATCGATCGAAACCCCGCGCTGGGCAAAGTCCGAAAAGATGCTGTTGTAAATCCGAGGCGAGGCATAGTCGCGAATGGTGAACACGTTGTTGTTGTTGCCTCCCGCTCCGGCTCCCGCTCCGATGAGCGTCGCATTGTACACCGTGAACTGAGCCAAGGGGGTGTTGCCCACAGCGAGACCCGCAGGCTCACCGTTCAGCTCCATGCCCTTGTCGCGGACGTCCGAAGCCTGCAGCGCGAACCAGAACTGGTGCTTGCCGCTGTGCCCCTGGTCCGCATCAAAGGCGTCGTCATCGTTGAATGCGCTCACCAGATAGCGGGTGTTGACCGTGCCGCCAAAGAACTCGAACCCGTCGTCCTTGATCGCATAGGTCTCAACGAACTCGATCGTGGTGCCGCGACCGACAGCGCACAAGGACAGGCCGTTGATTTCCTTGTTCGATTCAAGCACCTTGCCGCCATGGCGGATCGAGACATAGCGGAGAATTCCTGAGCTATCGTCATCGTCGTCCCCACCATAGAAAAACTGCTGGTAATTGGGGTTCGTCGAGGGAATGCCTTCATAGACGTCGAACTTCGGGGTCGCTGCATTCCCGGAGGCATCTATGGCGGTGTTAATCTTGGCGCGTCCCATCAGCACCACGCCACCCCACAGACCCCGGTCCCAGATTCCCAAGTCCTCGGGGTCAGTGACGTCGTCCTGCTCCGAGGTAAAGATGATCGGACGCGTGGGGGTGCCCACGGCAAAGAGCTTGCCACCGCGTGTCACGACCAGGGCGCTGATATTCGCACCCTCTCCGCCCTTGGCCTGCACCACTGTTCCGGCTTCAATGCTCAACGTCTCGCCTTGCTCGACAAACACGAATCCGTTCAGGACGTAGGTGTTGGTACTATACCATTGAGTGCTGCCACTAATGTCAGCGTTGGTAATCTGAATGGTGTCACCGTTCGCCGCCACGCCTGCAAGCAGGCACCCGGCCGCCAGTCGTCCGATTGTTTTTTTGAACTTCTTCTTCATGATTTTCAGTTTGGGTTGAGTTCGGTTATGCCCGAGGAATATCGTCCAACCCCATGGCACTCGGTGGTCACCAGGGTTACGAAGGAGTTAAAGCATTAGCGAAATCCATCGAAATGATGACCGCCGAGTGTCACTCGCGGACTAGAGGCATCGATCGGCCGCCCAAGGGCGGAGGGCACTGACCGTAATGTCGATTTTTAGGACCATGATGAAGTTCGGCCCGGTAGCTTGAGCGGCTCTAGAACCTGCAGGCCAGCCTCCATGTGACGCTTGGCTGACACACAGGTTACGGCCAGGCAAAATCGCGTCTCCCTCGAGCCTCTGCTTTTGACTTAGGACTGCGGTTATCGGACAAGAGATACCTATGCGACAACTTTGGATTCTCTCGATGGTGGCGTTGCTGGCAGCCGGTTGCGCGGGTTACCGCAGTCAAGCTCGGTTGGATGCGTATGAAGGCGTCAAAGTGGATGAACTGACCGGAAACAAGGTTAGCCGCGGCATATTGGATCGGCGCACTCTGTGGCTGAATGCACGTCGAGAAGTGCGCCGCGACCAGACCAGGGACTACTATCTCATCACCGAGCTGACCCCGTCGCCTGACTTTACTCTGCAGAGCACCGGTGAGTCCTTGGTGCTGCTCGTCGATGGCATGCGCTACGGGTTCACGGCCACCAATACGGTTGCGCCTTTGATCGCTCGACCAGGTATCCAGACCACCGTTTACCGCATTCCAGGAGACGTTCTTGTCAAGATTGCGAATGCCGAGGAGCTCAGGATCCGGATGAAAGGCACCAGCATGGTCCTCGACGAAACAGCCCCTCCCACGGTGTCACACAACATCAAACGCTGGATGCTTGACCGGTTCTCTCCCGAGTCAAATTCCACCAATGCGCCTCAAGCCACAACCCAAGCACCGCAACCCGCCACTCAGAGTGCCTCCAAGGGATCCCAGCCATGAATCCATCCACCCTCGCACTTGGCGGTGTCTGTGGCCTCTTAATCGGTGCCCTGGTTCTTCAAAACCGTTCAGCTTCCAGTGAGCAAAGCGCCCTGGTAAATGAGCTGACGAAGGTCTCCAACGATTGGAAGCAAGCCGTTGTCAAATTTGACGAGCAAGGTCGCCTTGCCTATACCCTACAAACCCAGTTGAAACTCGTGCAGGAGGAGCACCTCCTGGTCACCAACGAGCTGCCAAAAGTGAAGGGTGCGTTCGCGGCGCTCGAATCAAACCATCTGGCCTGGGTCGAAAATGCTCGAGCAGTCTCCAACCGACTCCGGCTTGAGGTGCTGGAGCTGACCGACGAACGTGGAGACCACCACGAGAGAATGACCCAGCTCAAGGGAAGGCTCCTGTCGACCGAGGCGCAACTCTCCGGCCTCAGCAATGAAGTTCAACAGGCCCTGGCCAAGCTCAACGCTACCTCCAACGCTTTGAAGCTTACCGACACCGCCAAGACTCAACTGGAGGAGCAGCTGCGCGACCCGCTAGTCTTGTCCGCCCAGCTCGCCCGCCACGGTGAAGCCAACAAAGAACGGGGTCGAAGGGAGGCGGACGCCGGGACCCAAAAGCTCCGTGTCGAACTGCTTCCGGATGGATCAGTGAAGCAGATCCCGTAACGCCTTATACTCCGCCAAGAACTGCTGGGCTTTCACCAGGTCTTGAGCGGAGAAAGTGCGATCCAATTCCGCCAGCTTAGCCTTGGCTTCCACATCTCCAGACTCGGCTGCCAACGAAAGCCACTTGTAGGCCTCCCGTTTGGACTGCGAATGAGCAGGCCCCTCGAGATTCATTTGGGCCAAAAGTTTCCTAGCCGAGGAGTCTCCACCCTCGGAGGCCTGCCGCAGCCAATTGATTCCCGTCGTTTCACTCTGCTCAACCCCGGTGCCTTCCAGATACGCTCGCGCCAATAGAAATGCCGCCTCGGCATCCCCTGCCTCAGCCGCGCGCTGCCACCAAACCACGGCGATCTCGGGATCGGCAGCCCCGGCCTCGCCTCCCTGCCGCATCACACCCAGAAGGGTTTGAGCAGGGATGTAGCCTCCCCGCGCCGCGATCTCCAACAGACGCGCAGCTGCCACCGGATCCCGTGCGACCCCAGTGCCCTGCCGGAGGAGGCGCGCCCATTCGAAACATCCCATGAAGTTGGTTTGACGTGCGGATTCCGCCAACCAGCGCGAGGCTTCGGGAAGATTGATCATCCCCCCGATCCCCAGTGCCAGCATCCGCCCCAGTCGCGCCTGAGCGCCAGCATGGCCTCGTTCCGCTGCACTGCGGAAATATTGCAACGCTTCGCTCAAGTCCAATGGCACCGTCTTGCCTTCCTCCGCAGCCATTCCAAGGAAGTACGCAGCTTCTCGATGCCCCTGATCCGCCGCCTTGCGCGCCAAGATGAGCGCCTGGGCTGGGTCGCGAGAGACAGCCAAGCCCTGCCAATGCAGTTGGCTCAGCTCGAATAGACAGTCGCTGTTACCCTTCTCGGCACCGCGTGAGAACCATTTTTGGGCGGCACCGGGGTTTTTCCCCACTCCGGTTCCCGACAGCAGCGCTCTTCCCAATTGGTAACAGGCGGCCGGGTGACCCCGTTCCGCCGCCTTCTGAAACCAAACCACCGCCTCATAGGGATTCACCGCCACCCCTCGTCCGCGCCAATACATCTCACCCAGACCGGATTCGGCTTCGGGATCTCCGGAATCTGCCGCCACCCGATACCAGAAAAGAGCCTCCACGAGGTTGGTAGCCTTCGAGTCATCCTGTTCCAGAAGATCCGCCAATCGCGTCTGCGCACGAGTGAAGTTCTGCTCCGCGGCTTTCCGATACCAGCGTACCGCCTCCAGCCGGTTGGATCCGCTCGGTGCGGCATTCTCCAGAGTCTGGGCAAATCGGTACTGAGCGCGAGCTACCTCCTGAGTAGCGGCGCGAAAGAACCACTGAGCAGCCTCAGGCTTGCGAGGTGAGAAAGCTGAATGGTCCGCTAACAGCTCGCCCAAACCAAGCTGCGCCAAAGCATGGCGGTTGGTCGCAGACCTCTCCATCCAGCTTTCAGCCAGCCGCAAGTCCGGGGGGCAACCCAGACCGTCTCGATGCATCAGAGCCAGATAGTAGGCAGCTTCAGCCTGGTTCTGTTGAGCAGCCCTGCCAAACCAATCCAATGCTACCTGGTGATTGGTGGCGGTGCCGCGCCCGAAAAAGTGTAGCAGGCCCAGCGCACTCTGAGCGTCGGCATAGCCCTGGTTCGCCGACCTTTCAAACCATTCCCTTGCCTTGAGATAGTTGGTGGCCACACCGCGCCCAGCTTCATAAAGAACACCCAGGTTGAACTGTGCCACCGCCAGCCCACGAACCGCCGCACGCCGATACCAAATCACGGCCTGTTCGAAATCCTGCTTTTGACCTTCAATCCCGTAGAAGAAGCAGTCAGCGACGTAGTTCTGGGCATCGGCGTAGCCCGCCTCACTCGCCAACTTGTAGATCGCCTCATAGGTCATTCGCGCCGGCGGAGCGTCGGAACCGGCCGGCGAAGCAGCATCGCCCTCGGCCGCCCAGAGGGAAGACAACCCAGCCAGCCACAGCCAGGCCGCTGCCACCAGACGGTATCGAGCCAGATGGGATAGACGAGAAGTCATAAAGCTTCACAGATCACAGGTCAGAGAAAGGGAAAACAGCCTCCCTCGCCGATAGCTGGAATAGGAATACTGAGTCGCATCCTCCCCGTAGGATCGGCGATAGGGCAGATCTAAAAGGTTCCGCGCGGTAAACTTTAGCTTCAAGTTTCGGGTGAGACGCTGCGTGACTACGAAATCAAGTCCCATCGGGGGATGTTCGTAGACATCCTCACCGGCGCCGGTAGCCACAAAGATGCGCTTTCCAGCCATGCTGGTCTGAATGGTGGCGGTGGTGCCCACGCTCGGGTTGTGGTAGGTGATGTCGGCATTCAACACATAAGGAGATTGATCGTAGAGGGAGCGCTTGCTGCCGCCGGTGTAGCCAAACCGCTTCTTGTTGCGCATCGTCGCAGCGTCCAACGGGACCTCAGAGCCGATCAACGATAGGTTCATGCCCGCACTGAAAGGACTCAGAATGGGATCCAGGAAGTCCAGCGCTTTGCGAGCTTCCAGCTCCAACCCATAAACCTTGGCCGAAGGAAAATTGACGTAGGACACCGTGCCATCGGTCAGGTCCGATGAAAATCGCTCGATGGGCTTGCTGATGTCCTTGTAGAAGGCGCTGAGTGAGAGCACTTCGCCCGCTCTCGGAAACCACTCCCATCTCACGTCGTAATTGTCAATCTGGCTGCGCTCAAGCCGGGGGTTACCCTCCACCAACGTGTCCGTAGGGATATCGTAAATGGTCACGGGTGCGAACTCGCGGTAGGTAGGCCGCGCGATGGTGCGGCCGAAGTTGAAGCGCAGATTCATATTCGAGCGCAAATTGATGACCAGACCCGCACCAGGAAGCAGATCGTTGGCCTGAATGGTGCCATTGGTGGACCCCTGATTCGGGTTGAATGCCGTGACATCGAGGTCCGTTGTTTCCATTCGCGCGCCCCCCAGAATCTTCACCGTTCGAGTCAGTGGCAACTCCACCATTCCATACTGCGCCCCAACCTCCTGATTGCCTACATAGCGGTTGTTACCGATGGTCACGTTGTCAAAAAAACGTTGGAAGTTGTAATTGGTGTTCCGACCCTGCCGAGTGATGATGTAGGTCAGCACGTCGGCCGTCAGGTAGCGGTTCGGATCCCCGCTCGTCCCAAAGCCTGAATCGCCAGCATATGCAAACGTTCGTTCCGCAAACGTTCGATCCGAAAAGCTCTGCAGCAGCCCGAATTTGATTTCACCTTCCTGGCCATTGCGCAGGCGAAAGGGCAGCGTATCGTCCAGCTTCCAGTTTAGGTTGTTCTCCTCCAACTGCCGGAAGTAACGGCTCGGCCGGATCGGGTCCGTTCCGGAGAAGCCAAGCTGATACGAAGGAATGGCATTGGTGCTCTTGGTGTAGTGAAAGAAACGGGCGTCAGGCTCATCCTGCGAAGTGTTCGACAAAGACACCAGCCACTCAATTTTCATATCCCGGACCTGGGGCAGCTCATGTTTCCCCTTGAACTGATAGGTATTCAGATTCCTCTCGGTATAAAAGAGCTGATCCTGGACCAGCACATCGGGGTTGTTGTCGACGTTGTAACCCTCAAGGTGACGGGCGGTATCCTCTCCCACCTGGTTGTAGACGAAGGTGAAGCCAACTTCGTGATCCGGATGGGGCTTGTAGGCGAGGTTCACTACGGAGCCCCAGGCCGTCTCCTCCGTGCCGCGCTCCTCCTTGAGATCCCGACGAATCTCCGGCCGGTTAAAGTCGGCAGTGTAGCGCCGCAACAGGCCATCACTGTAAGTGTTGTAGTCTCGCTTGTAATTCACTCCGACAAAGTAGCCAAGGGGCTTGGTGAACACGTTGACCGTATCGCCCATGGAGAAAGCATAACTCTGATTGGGCGGCGCCGTCTTCTTGACCCCCGCAAACTGCGCTGGCCCAAGCTGCTGGAGCACGAACTGAATCCTGTCCGCGGTTTCCTTGTTGTTGCGCACCACGCCCGAGGTGGAGGGTCCGGAAAGATCCGAAGGCTTCACCCCGGTCAAGTTCTCCGAAAGCGCACGTGATCCATCGTCCATCGCGGTCCAATCCTGCCCCCCTACTGAACTCAAGTAGTCCTTTCCCGTCGTCTGGGAATTGTAACCTGTGCCAGCGGTGAACGACATCATGCGCTTCTCCGGAAAGCTCTTGGTCAGAATGTTAATCGCACCACCCGTGAATCCGCCCGGTTGATCCGGCGTGAACGTCTTCGTCACAACGATGCTCTCCACCATGTTGGCCGGAACCAGATCCAGCTGAACCGACTTGCGATAAGGATCCGCGCTCGGAATGTCGCCCCCGTTGAGGGTGGTGGAGGTGTATCGATCGCTCAAACCCCGAACGACGACAAATTTTCCGTCCACAACCGTGGTGCCCGTCACCTTGGCAACCGCGTCGCCAGCGCTCGACCCGACGCCACGGGACATCTGCTCAGCACCGATCGAATCCTGCACACGCTTGGCCGTCAACCGCTCCCGATCCAGCTTCACGACCGACCCGGCACCCGTGGCGCGTGGAGGCAACAGCTCCACTCGCGGCGGCGCCTTGACCTGCGGAGGGGGTGGGGGCGCCGGTGCCGGCGGTGGGGCCGTCGCAGCAGTGCTCGGCCCCGTGGTCTGAACGCGGGTGTCCTGAAAAAAGCTTCCTCCGCCTGCCGACGCCGGCGCATCACCCGCCACTGCCCGACGAGTGCCGGTGGAAGGACGCGATGAGGACGCGATCGGCGGCAACTGAGCCTGTGGAGTCTGCTGGGTGGAGGGTGGCTTGGCGGTCTGCGGGGGCGGCGTTTCAGCCTTACGCTGCTGGGGGATGATTCCCAGCATCTGGGCAGCCTTCTCCAGATTGCCAGTCTTGTAGGCCCAGAACACCACCGCCCCGATGAGAATCGCATGCAACACCGCCGCGATAGTGAGGCTGGATCGGGTTTGATCGGTTTTTTTCCTGGGCATACCTCAGTCAGATCAGAGGGCAGCAAAGAGAATCAAGTGTGGCGGGCAAGGGCTTCAACCCGGGAGACGAGATGAGCTCATTTTCCAGCACCCGCTTCCGTGGCCAAGCCGACCTTGTTGACGTTCGCAGAAACCAGAATATCCAACACCCCAACGATCTTCTGGTATTGGACCTTCGCGTCGCCCCGAACCACGATGTTCAGGTCGGGATCCGCCTTGCGGAATTCCACCAGGGTCTTCAGCAAGGAATCCTCAGTCATCTCTGCAGTGTTCAGAAAGATCTTTCCCGCGTTGTCCACCGTCACATAGTTGACGCTCGGCGGAGCGTCCTTGGGACGACTGGTGGCATCGGGAAGCGCGATGTTCAAATCATTCACGGCGGGTGTCGTGGTGATGATGAAGATCACCAGCAGCACGAAGGCCAAGTCGAGCAGAGGCGTGATGTTCAGCTCGTTGAGCGTATGGTGGTTGCTCTGCGAATACTTTTTCATGGCGTCGATGCCCTGGGTTAGCTCTGGGTCGGGGAGGCGGCCGCGGACGTCGAGGTTTCCTTCTGGAAGGCTCGTAAGGCATCCGCGATCTCGTCGGCGATGGGCCGATTGTCGACATACTTGTGCTCGACCGCGGTAACGAATTCGGTGGCGAAGTTGTCCAGCTCCTGGGTGATGGCTCGAATCGTGGTAACCATGTAGTTGTAGGCAAACATGGCCGGGATCGCGACGAAAAGACCCACGACTGTGGCGATCAGCGCGCCCGCGACTCCAGGAGCCATGGCCGTCAGACTAGCCGCCTTTGCGATCGCCACCCCAGAGAAGGTCTCCATGACCCCCCACACCGTTCCTAGCAATCCGATGAACGGGCCTCCTGCCACAGCGGTCGAGAGAATGATCATCCCCTTCTCCAAACTCATACCCTGGCTGCTAACCGCACGCTCCATAGACACTTTGACGGATTCAAAGGAGGCATTGCTGACTCGGGTCTCGCCCTTGATCGTCACCGGATTATTCTTCAGGTGATACTCCAGTTCCTCGCAGCCGGTGTAGTACACATCAAAAGCCGGAGCCCCATCGAAATCCTCCTTCTTTCGAAACAGATCCAAGGGATCACGGGTCGAACGATAGGCCGCGAAGAAACGCTTCCCCATCTTCAACGCCCGAAATATCTGCCGCCCTTTCGTGATGATCACCGTCCAGCTAAAGAGCGAAACCACCACCAGCAGCGTGATGGTAATCTTGCCTTCCACGGTCGCCTTCTCGAACGCGAATGTCAGCGCGTTGCCCAGCAGCGGCGCCAACCCAGGGCCATCTAAGAGGTAGGTCATGGCTGAACGCTGACGGATGTCCATGACACCTGAACGTCGGGTCAGTTACGTTTTGGTGAGGAGAAAGATGGGATTGGCCTAAATCTGTTGGTAAAGGCTTCCTAACACGCTGCCCCAGATTTATCCGCTTCCAGCATGGACTGGCACAACGGTTTATGTCCTAATCCTATCAGATTCATGATCCCTCCGCGGTCCCGGCTTCGTTGCGCGCCAACCCGGAACTCAGGTCATGCTACCCATCAGGTCATATGCTAAAGCTTACCGGTCAGGGCTCAATCACCACCTGCGACGGTATCTCGCGTCGCGACTTCCTCCAGGTCGGCACCCTCGGTGCCCTCGGCTTCAACTTGGCCAACCTCAGCGCCGCCGAGGCGGTTCTCAAGGACGCCCCTAAGCGCGGGGATAAGGCGTGCATTCTGATCTTCAACCTGGGTGCACCCAGCCAACTCGATACCTTCGACATGAAGCCGGACGCGCCTCGAGAAATTCGAGGGCCTTTCAAACCGATCCGCACCAATGTCCCTGATATCGACGTATCGGAGATTTTTCCCCTGCACGCCAAGCTGGCCGACAAGTTCTCCCTGGTTAGATCCTGCTATCACACCGCAGCAGCCGTCCATGACACCGGTCACCAGATGATGCAAACCGGCCGTCTGTTCGCCGGCGGCATCAACTCCCCCCATGCCGGCTCCGCCTTGAGCTACCTGAAGGGCCGGAGGAGTGAACTGCCGGCCAATGTCATCCTCCCCGAGCCAATGGGCCCCACCGGCGGAAACATGCCCCATGGCCAGGATGCTGGCTTCCTAGGCAAAGCCCACGACCCCTTTGTGTTAGATGCGGACCCCTCCAAGAAGGACTTCAAGGTGCCCGATTTACTGCCGCCTCGCGAGATCGGTGAGGCACGTCTGCAACGCCGACGCGAGCTGCGCCAGGTCGTGGAGGATAGCATTCGCACGTTCGAATCCAGCGAGGCTGCCAAACTGATGGATGCCAACTTCGCCGATGCATATCGCCTCATGACTAGCAGCACGGCACGCGAGGCTTTCGATCTCTCCCAAGAACCGCTCAAAGTCCGAGAGCGCTACGGCATGACGCGATTCGGCCAATGCTGCCTGCTGGCGCGCCGACTCGTGGAACGCGGCGTCCGGTTCGTCACCGTCAACACGTTCATCACCGTCTTCGATGAAATCACCTGGGATATCCACGGCTCGAAACCGTTTACCTCGATCGCGGGAATGAAAGAAATCGTGGCCCCGATGTATGACCAGGGCTACAGCGCCCTGCTGGAGGATCTCTTCCAACGCGGGATGCTCGATTCTACCCTGGTGACGTGCCTGGCGGAGTTCGGTCGCACTCCACGCATCAACCCCACGGGCGGGCGTGATCACTGGCCCCAATGCTGGACCGTTAGCTTTGCAGGCGGCGGTGTCAAAGGCGGCCGCGTGGTTGGGAAAAGCGATGAGATCGGGGCGTATCCGGTAGAGCGTCCAGTTCAGCCAAAGGAAGTTGTCGCCACCATCTACCACAGCCTGGGTCTCGACCTGGACACGCACTTGCCCGGACCGTCTGGACGTCCCTTCCCGCTGGTTGACTTCGGGACTCAGCCCATCCGCGAGCTCTTCTAGATCAACCGGTCAACTCCCCTGCCATCATGCGCTCGCTTGCTCAACGAACCTCCTCGATAGAATGCCTGACCGCGGGTGCCTGCCTCGTACTCTGCCTCGTCCAGGTCGTCGCCGGCTCTCAAGGTCCGGATCCTGACACGAGCTGGAGCTTTCGTAATGACGTCCAGCCTGTTCTAGCCAAGGCCGGATGCAGCGCGGGAGCCTGCCACGGAGCCGCGGCCGGCCAGGGAGGATTTCGCCTCTCTCTGCGCGGCTACGACGATGAAGGTGACCACGCCTCGATCACCCGAAGCGCCTTGGGACGGAGGATTGACTCGCACCATCCCGCCTTGAGCCTCCTCCTGCTCAAGCCGACGGGTGCCGTCCCCCATAAAGGTGGAGAACGTTTCACCACCAACTCACTGGAATACCGAATTCTTTCTGAATGGATCGCAGCCGGAGCGCCTGCCCCCCAAGCAGCGGACCCGCGAATCGAGAAATTGGATATCCTTCCAAACCGGATCGTTCTCCAACCGGGAATGCAGCAGCAGTTCTCCGTGAAGGCCCATTTCTCGGATGGCACCGCTCGGGATGTCACACAGTGGGTGAAGTACACGGACGCCAATTCCGCCGTCACCAGCGTCAGTGAGTCGGGTTCGGCTAAGATTCAAGGCTTTGGCGAAGGAGCCATCACTGCCTGGTATTTAAGCCGCCTGGCGATCGCGCGCGTCATTGTGCCGTATACCAACAACCTCTCCTCGCTTAGCTTGGCTCAAGCGAGGAAGCGAAACTTCATCGACGAACAGGTGGCACTAAAGCTGAACGAGCTCAACCTGCCCCCCTCCCCTCGCTGTTCCGACGCTGAGTTTGTGCGTCGCGCCCACCTCGATACGATCGGGGTGCTCCCCACACCCTCGTTCGTGCGTTCCTTTCTGGAAGACAAAGATCCAGATAAACGAGATCGCCTGATCGAGACGCTCCTGCGTCGGCCGGAATTTACCGATTACTGGACCTACAAATGGAGCGACCTTCTCCTCGTCAGTAGCGAGCGCCTGCGTCCCGATGCCATGTGGAGCTACCACCACTGGATCCGCACCAGCGTTGCCGCCAACAAGCCCTGGGATCAGATGGTTCGCGACATCGTCACCGCGAGCGGAAGCACCCTAGAGAATGGTGCGGCCAACTTCTTCGCTCTTCACCAAGATCCAACCGGAATGGCGGAGACCGTCACCCAAGCCTTCCTCGGAATGTCCGTGAATTGTGCCAAGTGCCACAACCACCCGATGGAGAAATGGACCAACGATGAATACTTCGGCTTCGCCAATCTGTTCGCCCGCGTTCGAACGAAGAATGGGGAAGGTGACGGCGCTAAGATCATCTTCGCAGCCCCCTCGGGCGACATCAACCAGCCCTTACGAGGCCGGCCCCAGCCTCCGAAGCCTCTCGATGGAGAGGCCGTGCCTCTGGACTCGGCGATTGATCGTCGTCAAGTTGTGGCGAACTGGTTAACCTCGCCGAAGAACCCCTACTTTACCCGCAGCATCGTGAATCGAGTGTGGGCGAATTTCATGGGAGTGGGCTTGGTAGAAAAGGTCGACGATTTACGAATCACGAATCCAGCGAGCAACGAGGATCTGCTCAGCGCCTTGGCTGATCACCTGTCGGAGCGTCGTTACGATCTCAAGGCTCTGATGCGGGCCATCCTTCAAAGCGAGACATACCAACGGTCCAGCGAACCGCTGAAGGAGAATTCCAGCGATACTCGATTCTACGCTCGTTACTATCCCCGGAGGCTGGCCGGGGAAGTTCTTCTGGATGCCTTTTCCCAGGTCACGGGGGTGCCTACGGTGTTTCAAATTGACTTACGGAACGCCAACCAAGGGCTTGGGCAGCAATACCCTGTGGGTATCCGCGCCCTGCAGCTGCCAGATACCCGAGTGTTCTCCTACTTCCTGAAAACCTTCGGGCGCCCAGATCGAGAGAAAACCTGTGAGTGTGAGCGCAGTGCCGAACCGAACATGGCTCAAGTTCTCCACATCGCCAACGGAGATACGGTCAACCAAAAGCTCACCGCTCCCGGCAATGTCCTGACCAAATGGCTCGATCATAAGTTTCCTCCAGAGAAGCTGATCGAGGAGCTCTACCTCACGGCCGTTTCCCGATTCCCCACTCCACGAGAAACAGAACAACTATCAAGGGTGCTCTCCTCCACCCAACCGGAGGAGCGAAGGCAGGCACTTGAGGACCTCTGCTGGGCAGTGCTGAGCAGTAAGGAATTTCTCTTCAATCACTGACATGAGAAACAGCTTTTTTCACGGAAGGAAATCCCATGTCGCCTCCCTGATCGCCCTGGGAGTCGCGATTCGACTAACAGCGACGGGCGCGGGTGCAGCAACGCCTGACTACAGCCAAGTCGATGCGATTTGGGCGCGCCACTGCCTCGATTGCCATTCCTCGAAGGATCCCGAAGGCCAACTCATGATGGACAGCCTCGAGTCCCTGCTCAAAGGCGGAGAGAGTGGACCTGCGGTGCTCCCAGGAAAGGCGGGCGAAAGCTTGGTAATTCGCGCCATCGAGGGTCGCTGGGAGAAGGACGGCAAGGCCAAGCAGATGCCCCCGGGCAAACGCAGGAAGCTGGAGCGCGCTGAGGTTGCGGTCATCCGGGAATGGATCGACGCTGGAGCCCCGAAACCACAGTCGGCTCAGCGACGTCCGATCACCACCCCGGATATCGCCCCCAGAGTTCCCGCCCCCCGCTCCATCCAAGCAGTTGACTTCTCTCAGCCAGCACGGCTCGTGGCCGCCGGGCGATATGGCGAGGTCGAACTGATATCGACGGAGAGCCGGCTTCCGATTCGAAAACTCACCGGACATCGTGGAAAGGTGAATGCCGTTCATTTCTCATCCGATGGTACGCTGCTCGCTTCGGCGGCAGGCCAACCCGGACAGGTAGGCGAATTGAAGCTTTGGCGGGTGCAGGACGGATCCTTAATCCGAACGATCGAAGGTCATCAAGATGCACTCTATGCAGTACAAATTTCTCCCGATTCCAAATGGGTCGCATCCGGCAGTTACGACCAGGAGATTAAGGTCTGGGACGCGGCCAGCGGCCTCGAGGCACGGACTTTCCATGGACACAATGGTGCGATCTACGACCTCGCGTTTCGGCCCGATGGAAAGATCCTCGCCAGCGCCAGTGGCGATCGCACGGTCAAACTCTGGGACGTAGAGACGGGCAGGAGACTCGAAACGTTGTCACAATCGACGAAGGAAATCTATTCAGTGGTGTGGAATCCGAAGGGCGATCGACTGTTTGCGGGCGGAGTGGACAATCGGATCCGCATGTGGAGCATCAGCCCAACGGCAGCTGAGACCACCAATCCCCTCCTCGAATCTAGGTTCGCACACGAAGGTACCATCCTCAGCCTTGCGATGTCTCCGGATGGAAGAAGGTTGGTGTCCTCGGCTGAAGACCGACTGATCAAGATCTGGGACACGGCAACGTTGACCGAACGACTGGCATTTCCCGAGCAACCCGACCTGGCACCTGGAATCAGTTTCCTGAGCGAAGGCAACCAAATCATCGCCGGTCGTTTAGATGGTTCCATCGAAACGTACAGTGTCGCGACCGGCAAACCTGAACCGCTGCCGAAACCGCAGCTGATTCGACTTCAACCCAGAGGCCTGCAACGAGGCACCACTGTTCAGTTCGAACTCGCCGGTAAAGGGCTGGAAAGCATCAGTCAGATTACCTTCGACCATCCCAAGTTGACGGCTGGGCGAATGGGCTCCGGTTCGGGATCCAATGTCACCATCCGAATCACCGCTGAAAAATCACTCCCTCGAGGCACCTACTCTATCAAGGGCACTGGACCAGCAGGGGAAAGCAACCCACTCCAACTGATCGTCGACGACCTCCCACCAATCCAGGAAAACCCATTCACCGAGATCAACCGCGCCGAGACGCTCCCCGCCTCCTTCTGGGGAACTTTAGAAGCGCCCGGCGATGCAGACTCGCTGGAGTTCAAAGCGCAAGCAGGGCAAGAGCTCATCTTAGATCTGAACGCCAAACTCCTCGGCTCTCCATTAAACGGACGGCTGGACCTATTGGATTCCGAGGGAGTGATGGTAGCCAGCGAGACCACCTTCGCCGGGGGCGATCCCCTCATGGTTTACCGGGTCGAGAGGAATGGCGCTTACCGCGCGGTTATCCGTGATAACAAGCTCGCCGGTTCTGCCGAGCACTTTTATCGACTGAGCATCGGGGAGATGCCCTATGTTGTTGGCGTTTACCCTCCCAGCGTGGCGGCCGATGGCGACCGCACCGTCGGTTTGGTCGGCTACAATCTTCCTCCCAATGCCTCGGTCACAGTGAAAGCAGGATCCTCGGGGGAAATCCTGGTTCCCGTAGACCCTGATCGCTACAGGAGCAGAAGCCCTTACAAAGTGCTCATCAACACGCTTCGCACGGTGGATGAAGTGGAGGCAAATGACCGTCCGGATCAAGCCACTCCGTTGCCGTCTCCTGGGATCGCGAACGGGCGGATTCACGCTGGAAAACGATTCGAGACGGACGTGGATCATTTCTCATTCGTGTCAAAGAAGTGGCAACCGTGGATTATCGAAACCGACGCCGCGCGGCGAGGTTCCCCTATCGATACGACCATTGAGGTGCTGCATCCGGACGGTCGACCTATCGAACGTGTCCTACTGCAAGCCGTCCGGAACACTGCGGTGAACTTCCGAGCTGTTGAAGCGGATGCCACGGGTATGCGACTCGATCACTACGAGGAAATGGAGCTGAATCAGTTCCTCTATATGAACGGCGAGGTAATGAAATTGTTCCGGATGCCGCAAGGACCTGACTCCGAGATGATGATGTACACCCTCGGGGGAAAGCGCCGAACCTTTTTCGACACCTCGCCGACCGCCCACGCTTTGGATCAACAGGGCTTCATTGTACTCCCACATCCCCCTGGCTCCCAGCTGGTGAAGAACGGCCTGCCGACGTTCCATCTCCATTATTCGAACGACGATGATGCTGAACGTAGAGGAGGACGAGACTCGTGGCTGGCGTTCACCGCGCCCGAGGAAGGAACCTATGTCGTTCGGGTAGCAGATTCCGCCGGGCGAGGAGGCGATCTCTTTAGTTATCGCCTGATCGTGCGCGAACCAGACCCTGGGTTTCACGTCTTCCTGGAGGGGGCGAACCCACAGATCTCACCCGGCAGCGGGCAGAGTTTCACGCTGCGAGCGGAACGTCGTGACGGTTTCTCAGGGGAAATTCGCATCGACATTAGCGGAGTTCCTGTCGGGTTTTCCGTTTCGACGCCCCTGATCATCGAAGCAGGTCACCAAACTGCGAGCGGAACCATTCATGCGATCGAGAAGGCAGTTAAACCTACTCAATCGCACTGGGAGCGTGTTCAGATCACAGCTCAGGCGGAAGTAGACGGTCGCTTATCGGTGATGGCTGTGAACTCATTGGGATCAGTGGAGCTCAAGGAGACCTCATCCGCTTTGATGGTGCGATTGGATCCCTATGTAGGGCAAGATTCAACCAACACCGCGGCCATGCAGACCTCCAAGGAGATCGTTTTGGAGCCTGGGCAAACCACCTCGGCCTGGTTGAGTGTCGAGCGTAGGGGCTTCGAGGACACCATCACCTTTGAGGTGAGCAACCTTCCCCATGGAGTCATCGTCGACAATCTGGGCTTGAACGGCATTACGTTCCTGAAGGGGGAGAACGGTCGACAGATATTTTTGAAAGCCTCTCCGTGGGTGAAGGACCAGGATCGTCCATTTTTCGCGGTGGCAAACCAAGCAGGGCGCCAGGCCTCAGAACCCCTGCTTCTCAAAATTCGTTCACCAGGCCACCAACCCCAAGCCGTCCGAACAGACTAACCGGCTCGGCCGGATTGAAAGTGCCCCGTCAGATACCAGGGACAGGCCATCTCCCAACCTCCTCCTACCCTGGATCCCGGAGGACGGGAGCTACAGGGACAGGTCTGTTGCACTTTTCCCCCCAAAGCCCTGCCGGAACTCGCGCGAGAAAATCACCTGGACCGTTTCTCGGGGTTCATCCCGAACTATCCGGGGACAGACCTCCCTTGCGCCTTCTGTCGGAAGCCGGCGTCAAATCAGGGGACAGGCCTCGATGGTAGTTCTGCAACAAGAGCCTCCCTCCAATCTTTCAAACTGAGAAAGCATCTTTGAAACTCAGGATGCCGAATGGCAGCTGATTGGGGCCGATGGGCCCACGAGAAGATCTGAACTGTTCCTGGCTGCTAAAACACTTCCACCATCCCAACTTCCGCAACCTTTCCTGACCAAGCCATCTGAATTCGAGCCTCTGCCCAAAGCCCGTGACTGCTTCCGCTGACTCCCGGCCTTCTGCTCATCAATTGGGCCCTTTACCCAAAGATCTGGCTCCGCAATCGGCGCAACGAATACAACTCCTCCTTCAATCCCTCCACCCGCTGGGGTTCTCGGTTCTTCACCCGAACCCCCAATCGAGCACTGTTCCCCTCCGTCAGTTCCTTCATAAACCGTCGACTGCCAAGGATTGCTCCGTCGCTCAGATACCTCACCCGACACGTCACATAGTCCACCATGTCCAGCTTGCCATGGTTCCTCAACACCTCCAACACCGCCTCATGCTTGATTACCCCTCGCACCGCTCGCCCCGTTTCGTCTAACGATTCTCTCTGTTCGTCCCCTGTCCGATACAGCGCCATCCGATATTCTCCCATTGCCTCCTCCTCACTCAACCCCGTTCTCCGGCCCCACGATTCCACCAGCCTGCGGATCCCTTCCCTCGCTCGACGATCCCCTCCCACCGCTCTTCCATACCCACTCCAACGATACTCTTTTGGATCCAATACCTTCCGGGCCCTCACCGGATTCAGGTCGATGTATGCACCAGCCAACATCAATGCCAGATCATCCCCCTCCACCACCACACTCTTAAAGCGCTCCTCCCAGAGCGTCCCCTTGCGCCCATGCCGCTGGTTGTAACCCTGAGTATACCTTTGCTTCACCTCCTTCATGAACTGGCTCACATCCCACATCCTCGCCCAATAACGCGCCAAGAATGCGTCCTCGGCTGCCTGGTCGTGATGCCGGCGATAGTTGGCTATTCTCAGTTCGATCCGCTTGACGTTAGGCGGATGCTTCAACTTCTTGAGTGTTGCGATCAGTTCCTCGGCCGTGGGCAGAACTTCAGGCCGTCGGGGCACTTCCACCAAAATGTGGAAGTGGTTGTCCATGAAACCGAAAGTCAGGATCCTGACTCCACAGAATGCCTCTGCATCACGCATGATCGTGTGGAGTCGATCCTTCTCGTCCTCCGTGAATATGAATTGAAGGTCCACGACTCGCGACATGCAATGGTAGTATCCCACGCTATGGCTCGGGGGGACCTTTAGGCGTCCTTGGCGCATAAAGCTTGCTCAACTGACCACGGCACCTCAGTTCTGCGCAAGACTTTTTTATCACAGTTCTTCCAACTTCCAGACGGGATACCACCACACCCGAAAGAGACCTGTCCCGAATGGCGGTTAGTTAAGTCCTAAGCGTTTTTTGGAGAGACGTTTGCGACGAGGAGGATTGGGGAGGTTTGAGAGCATGTATTCGGCGGTTATTTGCTGCATTTGGAGGAGCGTTTCCCAGACCTTCCGTTGGTTGG
>JAEUHE010000110.1 GCA_016793885.1 Verrucomicrobiales bacterium | reverse complement strand
TTCGAGGAATTTGCGGCCTTCCCAGATGTTGAAGTGGTAACAGCCCACGGCGATCACGCCGACAATCAACAGCGAGAAATACTGCAACCAGGCCAACTTGGGCCATTCTAGCTCGCGTTCGACTTCCTCCGGGATGATGTAGTAGGCGGCGCCCATAAACCCGCACAGCAGCCAGACAACCAGGAGATTGGTATGCACGGCCCGGGCGGTGTTAAATGGGATCCAGTCGTGCAGCACATCGTAGCCGATGCGAGCAAACCCCATGATGAAGCCATAAACGATCTGTAGCGAGAACAGTACGATCGCGGCTGCGAAGAACCAGTAGGCGATTTTTTGAGATTGGTATTTCATTCGAAGGTAGGTTGGGGTGGGGCTGGGGCTACCGGAGCAGGAGCGCTTCCTGAGAGGCTCAGCAGGAAGTCCACGATTTCATTGAGTTGTGCTTCCGTCATGTCGATTTTCGGCATGGGCGTACCGGGCTTTATCGACTGCGGGTTGGCGATCCACGCCATCATGTCAGCCCGCGATTTGCGGTTTCTGACATCGTCCAGAGGCGGCCCAACGGTTCCGCCCGCTCCACCAACGGCGTGGCACGCCACACAAATGGTCCGGAAGAGTTCGGGCTGTGGCTTGCCAGTGGCTCCCCCGCTCGAGACCACGTTCTGGACCTTGCCAGCGAGCGGTGGCTTGGCGGGGAATCCTTGGAGATCGACGTTGCCGCACCATTCCAGGAACGCGATGACATCGTCCATCTGAGCCTCGTTGAACCCGTACTGCACCATCTTGCGTTCCCCGGGGAACATCTTCTGCGGATCTTTTAAGAAAAGCTTCATCCACGGTTTTCCGCGGCGTTCCACCACTTTGGTCAACTCCGGCGCATAGTAGGCTCCTTCACCGAACAGGGTGTGGCATCCCATGCAGTTGTTATCCTCCCAGATCTTTTTCCCCCGCTCGACCGCCGGCGTGATCTTGTCGTCGTGGGTCAATGTGGGGATCTGCTGCATGGAATCGTAAGTCAGGGCAAGAAAGGCCGCGCTAAAAACGACAGTTCCTCCCACAAAGAAGGTCTTTGCTTGTGATTTGCTCAGCATGGGGGCGACTCCGGTTGACGGCGTTCAGGTTGGTTCATGGCGACCTTTTTATCCAAAGGTGCTCCTGGATTCCTTGACCCCGATCAAGTCCGCGATCCATAAAACACTCAGTTGGCTCAAGGAACCGCCGCGAGTTCCGGTGCATGCTGATGTCAACCTGAACAGGGAATTGCGGCCTGAAGAGTCGACGCTCGTGTCGCCCAATTCAAACGTACTATGTTGAACTATCGAATGCTAAGAATTAGGACCGCAGATCGCGTTGTGAGCTAGTTCAAACCACTGAATCCTGAACCCGCAATCAATATGCGCCAAGAGCACTGGGAGGACGTTTACCAAAACAAAGCGCCGGATGATGTAAGCTGGCATCAGGAGCGCCCGGAGGTGTCGCTGGGCCTGATCGAACGCACTGGAACTGACAAGGATGCGGGCATTATCGATGTGGGTGGTGGCGCCTCGACGCTGGTGGATCATTTGCTCAAGGCCGGTTACTCGCGCTTGGCAGTGCTGGATCTCTCGCGGGCGGCACTGGAGCACTCCCGGAGGCGGTTGGGCGAGGATGCGGCGCGCGTGGAATGGACGGTCGCAGACGTGATGGAGTTCACCCCAACACACCCCGTTGCACTTTGGCATGATCGGGCGGTGTTTCATTTCTTCACCGAAGCGGCGGATCGGAGGAGATATGTGGAGGCATTGCGCCGCACCCTGGTGCAGGGCGGACAGGTGGTCATCGCAGCCTTCGCTCCGCACGGACCGGAAAAATGCAGCGGCCTGGAAGTATGCCGTCATAATGCGGCCAGCGTGAGCGCGGAGCTGGGCACCGAGTTTGACCTGCTGGAGCAGGTGCAAGAAGTCCATCTCACGCCCTGGCAAACGGAGCAAGCGTTCGGCTACTTCCGCTTTCGGCGCAAAGCGGTCGGAGGCTGAAGCGTGAGCGGCTCACCAACCCACTTCGAAGGGAGGTTGGTGGAGTACGGCGCATAGTATCAGACTCCGTGTGGGCGCTGGATTAGGGAAACGGAGTTCGTGCTGCTGCGAGCCTTGCTAAGGCCGGAGCCGTAAGCGCCCCAGATGGGTGGACGCGTCAGGCTACCTCACCCGTGCTGCGCAAAATCTTGAGCACGGGTTGAGGTTCGCTTTCCTGCCATGCGAAGTCGTGATTGATTTTCAGCTTCTGATGGAACTGGTCGAGGTCCAATGCCGCGCGCATGTCGATGTTCGGTTGGGTCGTGGCATGGCAAGAACTGCGCCCCGCCATGACCGCATGCCCGTGGTAGTTGGTCAGCTCGGTCGCGACCTTAGGCGTGCCAGGAGGTCTTTTGACGACGACGGAGTGAAGCGTGGTGTTTGTGGAAAGGGCAACGTTCAGTTTCATGCGGCAGTGTTATTCAGACACACAAAACCAACTCCACATTCTTTACCGTTGACCCATCAAGACTCTCACTTCGTCCAAGGTTTGTTTCGCGAGCTGTCCACACATACGAACGAGGCTATTCTCATGTGGCTCTGCGGTTGTAGGAGTTCGAAAGGCCGCCGAGGCTCTGTCGGCCGCTTGAATCATCATCCCTTCGGCACGTTGCCTGAAGGGGTACCGACAAATCAAAAAAGGTGAGGCAAGGCTCAAAAGTTCACATTCAATTGGGTGTAAACGTAGTTGGCGTCGGCAGATCCACCGATGTTTTGGAAGGTCTTGTCGACGTACGATCCGGCGAAGAAATGTCCGAAGCCTACCTCGACCTGGGCGTATCGCGTGAGAGAGTAGCCCGCGATCAGATCCAGTTCCGATCCCACAAACGATCCGTAGTTGGAGTTGACTCCATATCCGGTTCCGCTGGCCGCGCCACCGCCACGGGGAGCGCCGCCGACGTTGTAGAAGTTGTCGGAGGTGTCGGCCAACCAGAACAAGTGGCCTTCCAACGCGAGGCTCAGGCGCGGATGAGGCTTGATCTGGTAGATCACCCGCACGTCGTGGATGTTCTGCAGGGAGACGAAATCCATGTAACCATAGAACTTATGGTTGGTAGGAAATAGGTTCTCGAAGGTGCCGTGCTTGTCGTCCCTCGGATCCGAGTCGCCTGATCCGTGGGAATACTCCAGGCCGATGCGA